>NZ_JBXGGR010000075.1:0-18879 GCF_056855035.1 Suttonella sp. | reverse complement strand
GTCTGCCATCTTTTTTGACCTGTTTTGAGCCACAGAAAAAGCATTTTTTGTGTTCAAAGCTTTTGACCTCGCTAAAAGCCTTACAGAATAAGGCTTTTCAAACTTTTTAGCACCTAAAATGTCCCTTTGCCCGAAAATTCACTACTGCGGTAATGATATTGCCAATCGGGAATTCAGTCCCTGCAATCACATATTTCACGGAATCAAAATTCGGCTGACCAAAAGGCATCGCAATCAAGGGATTGATAAAACTCTCAACCAATCCTGTCACGATTTTGCCGAACGCCGCCCCCATGACGACTCCCACTGCTAAATCCACCACATTGCCTTTAGAAATAAACTCTTTAAAACCTTGAATCATTTTTTCCTCCCAATAAAAAGGTGCGGATTATAGGATGAATCCACACCGTAAACATTAATCATATCGATAGTTCTTTTGTTTAAATCAAAACGGCAGCAAAAGAAATCTATACTCTTATTTAAGCTTTAGGCTAAAGCCATATTCTCCCGCATACGCAATAAATATTTGCGCAATGCTTCCCGCTCTTCGTCGCTAAAATTTTTCAATGCCGCTTCTTTGGCTTCTACTGCAATTTCATGCATATGATCCATCAGCGGCTGACTTTTAGCCGTGAGATAAATCAGATTGGTGCGACGATCGCGGGCATCTTGGCGACGCGACAATAGACCGTCTTCCTCTAATTTATCGATTTGACGAGTAAGCGTCATTGGTGCCAAATCCATATATTCGGCTAATTTAGTTTGGCTTACTCCTTCATAGCGAAATAAATAGGTCAGCAGAGTCCATTGCGTACGGGTGATGCCGTAGGCGCGCACACGGCGGTCATAATAGCGGTTCATCAAACGCGTGGTGTCATGCATTAAAAAGCCGAAGCCGTGGCGCAAATCATCATGTTCATCTTTTTTCATGTCTTACTCTTGAGTCTTATTCTTCACAGTTTTTGCCCCTGATTTTTTCGCTACCTTAGTCGCTGCGGTTTTGGTAGTTTTTTTAGCAGCGGCTTTGCTTTCTGCAACGGCAGTTTTGGATGTTTTAGCCGTCGTTTTGCTTTTGCTTGCCGTTTTACCACTCGCACCGCGTTTAGCCTTACGTTCCTTCGCTTTTTCGAGCAATTCAAGCGCTTGCGCTAAATCGACTTCTTCAGGGTTGAATGTTTTCGGTATCGAAGCGTTAATAGTACCATTTGTTACATATGGGCCAAAGCGACCATTCAAAACTTGTAATATCTCATCTCCATTTTTTATCTCTTTTATATATTTCTGCGCATCTAATACCTTCTTCTCCGCAATCAATTCTAAAGCACGTTCAAAGCTGATTGTAAAAGGATTTTCTTCTTTCGGCAGGGAGACATATTTCTTGCCGAAACGCACATAAGGACCAAAACGCCCTAGATTTGTTACAATCTCTCCATCTTCTTCGCTTTGCCCTAAAACACGCGGCAATTTAAACAATTCTAAGGCTTGCTCAAGCGTGATTTGCTCGAAATTCCATTCCGGCGGAATACTGGCGAAGTCCGGTTTATTCTCATCATCTTTGCTGCCGCGTTGGACAAAAGGCCCGAAACGCCCGAAGCGCACGCTAATCGGCTTACCTGATTTGGGATCTGTGCCCAACTCCCGTGCCTGCATGACTTCTTCGCGAGAAATATCTTTTTTCTCTTCAATTTGACCGTGGAAATGCTGCCAAAACTCCGCCAGCAAGGGTTTCCATTGCATTTCTCCACGCGAAACGGCATCCAATTCGTCCTCCAGATTGGCGGTAAAGTCATAGTCCACATAGCGTTCGAAATGATTGGTCAGGAAATCATTCACGACTTTGCCGATGGTGGTAGGAATAAAGCGGCGGTTATCCATTTCCACATATTCGCGGTTCATCAGCGTAGAAATGATACTGGCATAAGTCGAAGGACGACCGATGCCTTTTTCTTCCAAGGCTTTAATCAGGCTGGCTTCGGAATAACGCGGCGGCGGCGCGGTAAAATGCTGCGTGCCGAGAATATCCTGCACCTGCACCTCATCACCTGCTTTAAGCGCAGGTAGGATGCCGTCTTCTTCTTCGCTGACATCGTCCTGATCTTCCAAATAAACGCTCATAAAGCCGGAGAATTTAATCGTCGAACCGGTCGCGCGGAACTGGTGTTCTGCACTGCCTGCCTGCATATCAATGCTCACTTGCTCCATAATCGCCGGCGACATTTGCGAGGCGAGGGTGCGTTTGCGGATTAAATCATAAAGTTTGCGCTCATCAGCCCCCATATCCGCTGGCAATTGCGCCGCTTCGATGCGTATATCGGTGGGGCGAATCGCCTCGTGCGCCTCTTGAGCATTTTTGGATTTGGTGCTGTACGTCGGCGCGGTTTTGGGAAGAAATGCCTGTCCGTATTGCGATTGAATCAGCTCGCGAATGGCAGCTACCGCTTCTTTCGCCAAATTGACTGAATCGGTACGCATATAGGTAATGCAGCCTTCTTCGTACAATCTTTGGGCAACACGCATAGTTCTCTGCGCGCTAAAGCGCAATTTACGCGCCGCTTCCTGCTGCAAAGTCGAAGTAATAAAAGGCGCGGCAGGATTGCGTCTGCGGTCTTTCGCTTGCACCTCGATGACTTGCAAGACGCCGTTCGCCGCTTGTTTTAAGGCGGCAATCGCGGCTTGTGCGGCGGCTTCGTCGGTAAAGCTAAATTGATCGACTTTTTTGCCTGCAAATACGGATAATCCCGCTTGGAAAGCCTGTTTACCAAAGAGATTGGCAGCGGCGATTTTCCAATATTCTTCCGTTTTAAAGGCTTCGATTTCGCGCTCGCGCTCAACAATCATGCGCAGAGCAGGGGATTGCACACGTCCTGCGGAGAGTCCCGGCTGCACTTTGCGCCACAGTAGCGGCGACAAATTGAAACCTACCAAATAATCCAATGCCCGCCGTGCTTGCTGGGCATTGACCAAATCCATCGCAATGCCGCGCGGATTTTCCACCGCATGCAAAATCGCGGCTTTGGTGATTTCGTGAAAAACGACGCGTTGCACGTTTTTATCATCCAAAGCGCCTTTTTCTTTCAATAATTCATACAAATGCCATGAAATCGCCTCGCCTTCGCGGTCGGGGTCAGTCGCGAGCAATAAGGAATCCGCACCTTTTAATGCCTTGACAATATTGCTCACATGTTTTGCATTGCGGTCAATCACTTCGTAATTCATCGCGAAGTCCTTTTCCGGATCAACCGCACCGTTTTTCGGCACCAAATCGCGCACATGCCCGTAAGAAGCTAAGACTTCGTAATCCGCGCCCAAATATTTATGCAAGGTTTTCGCCTTCGCCGGCGATTCTACGATTAACAGATGCTTTGTCATTTCCTCAATCCCTGATTATTGCCATACATTATTATCATCGACATACAGCCATTGCTCGCGCCAAGCGCCGGCAAGCGGATCATCTTCCTGCCGCCGCGCATTGAGCATGACCATCAAAGCCACCCAGCGCAACATCTCGACATCCAAAGGCTCTTCTAAAGCCAAGGCACGCTCAATTACCATTTCCAAAATGGCGCCGTCAATCACACCGCTTCTTTGCAAGCCGTAAAGAAAATTCTGGCATTCGCTGTCTAAAAATTCGCGCTCGCGGCTTGAGAACACGCGGATGGCATGCTGCCCGACCTGTGGCGCCGTTTCATTCAAATTCCCAAAAGCATAAAACCAGTCCATGGCGCGGACAATATCCTCCCGCGCAAAGCCGGCTTCTTCCAAACTATTGGCAACAAATTCAAAATCGGTTTCATCTGCTCCCTCTTCTTCTAAAATATCGTCAAAGAGATAAAACAAGACATCTATGACCGACTCGCGCATCACTTCCTCCTAAGATTTAAGACGCTGATAGCGTCCGCCCGGCAAGGCCTGCACCTCGCCGTCTAATTCAAGCATTAACAGCATGGCGGAAATTTCGCTAATCGTCAATTCCGTACGCGCCAGCAAGTCGTCGGCGCGCAGAGGTTCATAGCCCATCGCCTGCAATAAAGCCGACTGCCCCTCATCCGCCGCTTGAGGATTAGCCGCCTGATTTTGCGGAGATTGCGCCTCCTGCATCTCAAGCCCATCCGCTTGCGGCGCGACCCTTTGCAGCAATTGCCAATTCGCCTTCGCCAGCGGCAACAATTCTTCCAAAATATCCTGCGCCGTCTCGGTTAATTTCGCGCCCTGACGAATCAAAGCATGACAACCGCGACTCAGCGGATTTTGAATCGCACCGGGAATGGCAAAAACCTCGCGTCCTTGCTCCGCCGCATGGCGTGCCGTAATTAAAGAACCGCTCTGCACGCTGGCTTCAACCACCAGTACCCCCGCCGACAAACCGCTGATAATGCGGTTGCGCTGCGGAAAATGATGCTGACGCACGCCGATACCGATCGGAAATTCTGACACAATCGCCCCTTGCGCCGCAATCTGGTGCGCCAAATCGCGATGGCGCGCCGGATAGACGCGATCCACTCCCGTCCCGACCACCGCAATCGTCTGTCCGCCGGCATTGAGTGCCGCTTGATGTGCCGCCCCGTCAATCCCCAAAGCCAAACCACTGGTAATCACAATTCCCGCCGCGCTCACCTGCTCGCAAATATGCCCGCAAACCGCCTCGCCGCCCAGTGTAGATTGACGACTACCCACCACGCCCAATTGCACCATGCTCAAAACATCCGTATTGCCTAAAACGAATAAAAGCGGCGGCGGATCGGCAATTTCTTTCAACAAAGGCGGATAGTTTTCATCATGCAAGGTAATGATATGGCGATTATCCGCCGCATGAAGCCAATCGATATCTTTCTGCACCTCAGGATGCAAGAGCATTTCCTGCCAAGCGCGCCAATGGGTTTCTTTGACACAGGGCAAATGCTGACGAATGCTTGCCGCAGAGGCGGCAAAAAAAGCATCTGGCGACCCGAAGGCCGCCAGTAACCGGGAAAATCCCTTATTGCCTAATTGCGGCGCACGCAGCAGCGCGCACCATGCCTTAAGCGAATCGCTCATGAGTTAAGGACGTACCAACCAATCGGTAAGATCGATATTTTGGGTAGAATCCAATACAAATCCTAAGCTGTGCGTGTCATAGACTTTGATAATCATCAAATAGCCCAAATCTTTGGCAGGAATTTGCACAGATTTGCCGTCAATCACGCGCGAAGGTCCCGGACGGACAATCTTCCAAATATCGCCGGTTTGCGCGCCGTTATCACGACCGAAGCTAGTCACCACCGTGTCAAATTCTTTCACGCTCAAAGTTTGCGTATTGGTGTTGGTAATCATATAACCGCGGTTACATTGCGCAGAAGGCAATTGTGGGAAGAAGTCGCGGTCGTCATAAGCATTGACCGGCATCAAGACATCGCCCTCTTTCATCGCTTGCGCCACTTCGACGGGACGCAATTTGGT
Source organism: Suttonella sp. (assembly GCF_056855035.1). NCBI lineage: Bacteria > Pseudomonadati > Pseudomonadota > Gammaproteobacteria > Cardiobacteriales > Cardiobacteriaceae > Suttonella > Suttonella sp. The sequence continues at coordinate 13,443 of NZ_JBXGGR010000075.1, read as the reverse complement.
CAAACCGCTTGCCACGTCAAAACCGCTGACCTCGACCTTGCCGATATAATCCATTTGATAGCCTAAAATCGCCGCGCTGTTTCTACCGTTTACATCCGCTCTGATCACAGCTTTTCCGCCCACATAGTCATGCAAAGGATAGCCGACGCGATACACATTCAATTCGCTGACGCCGTTCGGCACGCTGTGAGTGTAAATTTCCTGCTGCTGACTTAAGGTCAAATAATCGCCGGCATCGCCGAAGATTTTCGGCAGACTTTGAATCTGATGCGGCAATAAAATTTCCGTTTTCAGCAACATAGGCTTGATTGCGCCATGAGCGATACTGATTGGTCCGTCATTGAGCGCATATTCGCGATCGCCGTTCGGCGTGTATTTATAGATTTTGAGATTATGCGATTGCTCGGGATATTTCATGCGGTGCATATCGATATGCTCAGGACTTTTCACTCTGACCATGCGACCGGTATCTTTGCCGTGATAAGGGCCGTTGCCTTCAATCATGGTAATGCGTCTTTCGCCGTTGATAGAAACCACCGCCAACACATCGCCCGGATAAATCAGATGCGGATTGCGGATTTGCGGATTGTCATACCACAATTGCTTCCAATACCAAGGCATGACTAAGAAGCGCTTGGAAATATCCCATAGCGTATCGCCTTTTTTCACCACATAGCGCATTACTTGGCGATCGCCGAAAGCCGCCTGCGGCGAAACGCCCTGCTGATAATGACCTGCCAAACATTGCTCGTCCGGCCGATCCAGGCGATTGGCAAAAGGATCGCGCGGCGAGCTGCATCCTGCCAGAATCGCTACCAAAGAAGCACCCATTAATAATCCATTTACACGGTTTGCTGACACCTTTGACTCCTCAAAAACAATACATAATATTAACCTCAAGGGTTACATTGCGTATAATAACGACATTAGCGCCATTTTCCTACTTTTTATTCAGAACCTTTACTCATGGCGAGGCGCAAATACCGCCAAGAACGAGACGGAGACCTTATGTCCGCATATTCGATTTTAATTCATCCCGACAAACGTTTACGCCAAGAAGCGGCGACAATCACAACATTCGACGAAGCCCTGCATAACACCATTGCCGATATGTTTGAAACTATGTATGCCGCCAAAGGTATCGGACTGGCGGCAACACAAGTGAACATTCATCAACGATTGACCGTCATGGACGTGCCGCAGATGCCGCGTCAGGAAGCGCACAGCCAAAGCGAGGAAGGCGCAGACGAGGAAAACACATCGGAAATCGCCGTAGCCAGCGACAAACTCGTGCTGATTAATCCGGAAATCATCGACAGCTCGGAAGAGCTTGCCGAGTATGAAGAAGGCTGCTTATCCCTGCCGGGGCAATACGCCAGCGTATGGCGACCTGCGCAGATTCGCGTGCGTTATCAGGACGAACACGGCGAAAGACAAGAACGCGAAGCAAGCGGCTTACTCGCCGTCTGCATCCAACACGAAATCGACCATCTGCACGGACGTTTGTTCATCGACCATCTTTCGCGCATGAAACGCGAGCGCATCGAGAAAAAACTCGCCAAATCCATCAAAGAGGCGCAAACGCGTGACTAAGCCGACCCTGTGGTTTGCCGGCACCCCCGAATTTGCCGCCCATAGTCTCGCCGCCCTGATTGAAGCGGGTTATGCCGTAACAGGCGTACTGACCCAGCCCGACCGTCCTGCAGGACGCGGACGCAAACTCAGCCCCAGCGCCGTCAAAAGCCTTGCGCTGACGCATCAGCTTCCGATTGCGCAGCCTGAAAAACTGCAAGCCGATGCGCCGCCTTTTCCCGAACTGCCGCGCCCCGATTTAGTAATCGTGGCGGCTTACGGGCTACTCCTGCCGCAATGGTTTTTGGATTATCCGCGCCTAGGCTGTATCAATATCCACGCTTCCTTGCTGCCGCGTTGGCGCGGAGCGGCGCCGATTCAGCGCGCGATAGAAGCCGGCGACAAAGAAACGGGCATCGGCATCATGCAAATGGACAAAGGCTTGGATACCGGCGCCGTGTGGTTGGAAAAACGCCTTGAGATCGGCGATGATGACGCCGTCGGACTGCACCGCCGTCTGATGCAGCTCGGCGCAGAAGCCCTGCTGGAAGCGCTGCCCCTCGTGCTGGCACAAGCGCAGCAGCCGATTGCGCAAAGCGACGAAGGCATCAGCTATGCGCACAAACTCAGCAAAAGCGAAGCCGAGATTAACTGGCAAGACGACGCCCGCCACATCCTGCAAAAAATCCGCGCCTTTAATCTCTTCCCCGTCGCTTACAGTGCCTTGGAAGGGGAAAACATCCGCATCTATGCGGCAGAACTGATCGAGGGCAGCAGCGCTGCCCCTGCCGGCAGCATTATCGCCCACAGCAAAGCAGGGATTGACGTCGTTTGCGGCAAAGACATCCTGCGCCTGCAATTACTGCAATTTCCGGGCAAACAAGCGATGAGCGCCGCGCAACTGCGCAACGGCCGCGATTTAAGCGGCAAACAATTTCAAATCAAATCATAATATTGCCGCCTAGCGGCAAGTATTGAAGGAAACAATTCATGAATAAAAAAACTGCTTTTGGCAAAGCGCGCCAATTTGGCGGCAAAAGCAAAGCCGCCCACGGCAAAGGCGGCGCAGGCAATGCAAAACCCGCCCGCCCTTTTAACAGCGAACGTAAACCACGTCGTGAATTTGACGGCGAGCGTCCTGCGCGTCCATTTAATGGCGAACGCAAGCCGCGCCGCGAATTTGATGGCGAACGCCCTGCACGTCCTTTCAACAGCGAACGCAAACCGCGCCGCGAATTTGATCGCGAACGCCCTGCACGTCCTTTCAACAGCGAACGCAAACCGCGCCGTGATTTCGATTCAGCACGCAAAGCGCCGCGCGAAACCGTGCGCATTGATTGGAGCGAACCGCTGAACGCCCGCCAAGCGGCGGTACAAACCTTACACGCGGTAGTCTTTGAACAGCAATCTTTAAACGGCTTATTAGAAAGCACCAAAGCGCAGGTGCGCGAACCCGACCAAGCCCTGTATCAAGCGCTGGTTTACGGCGTATTGCGCGAATATCCTGCGCTGTCCAAGCTGCGCGACAGCTTCCTAAAAGAGCCGCCCAGCGAAGAACAGGCCTTTTTGGGCATTATCTTAAATGTGGGCATTTATCAGCTGCTGCGTCTTTCTTTGGGCGATCACGGCGTCTTGAACGAAACGGTCGAACTGGCGAAAAGCAACGGCATCGGCAATGCCACAGGCTTAATCAATGCGATTTTGCGCAATGTGCAGCGCGAACGCGAAGCCAGCCGCCATTTGCTGGACAAATTCCGCATTTACAATGTGCCGGCATGGCTGGCAAGCGCGCAGCGCAGCGCCCTTGTCGCTTTGGCGGAAATTAACCGCCTGCAACCGCCGCTGACCCTGCGTATTCGCGGCGAGCGCGCGCAATGGCTGGCGGAAAATCCCGAACTGGGTGCGGAAAATCCGCTGCACACTCAAGCGGTAACTTTGCACAGCGGCATGAATGTGCAAGACATTGCTGGCTTTAATGAAGGACAAGTCAGCGTACAGGACGCTTCCGCCCAATGCGCCGCCACACTGCTCAATCCGCAAAACGGCGAGCGCATTCTCGATGCCTGCGCCGCTCCCGGCGGCAAAACCGGACATCTGCTCGAACTTGCCCCGCAAGCGCAGGTGCTGGGATTGGACGTATCCGAGATACGCCTGCAGAAAGTGCAAGACAATCTGTCGCGCCTAGGTCTGACGGCGCAATGTCTTGCCGCCGATGCCGCCGAAATCGAGCAATGGTGGGACGGCGAAGCCTTCGATGCCGTCCTGCTCGACGCACCTTGCTCCGGCAGCGGTGTCTTACGCCGCCATCCCGACATCGCCTTTGTCCGCAGCGCGGAAGACCTCAAGCAATTGCCGAAAACGCAAATGCGGCTGCTGCGCCAACTCTGGCAAACCTTGAAACCCAAAGGGCGGCTGCTATACACCACCTGCTCGATTCTGCCGCGCGAAAACCAGCAATTAATCGAGCAATTTTTGATGCTGCAAAGCGACGCCCGCCTGCGCCCAATGGAACTGCCGCATTGCCAAGACACGGGCTTCGGCATGCTGCATTTACCCGATGCGGACGGCGACGGCTTTTTCTACGCCCTGCTTGAGAAAACGGAAGGCTGATGCGTTATTGCGCATGGCTCTGCCTATGCCTTGCCGCCTATCCGGCGGCGGCGCAAATCAGCCTGCAAAGCAGCCGCTGCTATGCGCTTGACGCCCAATGGCAGGCGGATGCGCAATTTCATATCCGCCTGCCCGAAGAACCGCTGGCGGCATTGCGCAGCGGCATCAGCCTGTTTTTCCGCCTAAGCATCGAAGAAGCGGGCGCACAGTCGTGGCAAAGCCCGCGCCGCCTTGCCGTGCAGGAATGGCATTTAGATTACAACCATCTCAGCCAATCCTATGCCCTGCAACAAGATGCGCAAATATCGCTGCCCTTCGGCGATGTGGACAGCGCCTTAAAAGCCTTAGGCAGCATCGAACAATTGCCCCTAGACAAAAGAGAAAGAGACACGCCGATTATGCTGCGCATGCAATTATCCCAAGCGCAACTGCCCTTCGCCCTGCGTTTGAATGCCTTATTTTCCGCCCAATGGACGCTGGACAGCGGGAGCCTGCCATGTCAGTTCTAAAACCGCGCAGCCTCGGCAAAAGCTCGACCAAGCGCCTGCTCTTTTTCAGCTTCAGCGGCGCAATCGGCATCTTGACCACTCTCTTTGCCATCTTCCATCTCAGCCAAGCGGCGACCAATCCCGGCTTTTCCACTCCGCATTACACGCGCCTGCTCGTGCTGACCCTCATCGGCATCATCTTGCTGACCGCCGCCGCCATCTGGCAGACCGTCAATCTCGTCAAACGCCTGCGCAAGCACCAAAGCGGCGCACGTCTCTCCCTGTCTTTCGCCCTGCACATGCTCTTTACCAGCCTGATACCGGTGGGCATTATCGCGGGCTTTACTTGGCTGTTTTTATCCTATGATTTAGGACAAATTTTCAACCGCCAAATCAGCGTCGCCCTGCAAGACGCCCTACAAATCACGCGCTCGGCGGTCGGCATGCGGGCGCGCCAAGCCCTTGCCCAATCGGAAAGTCTCGCGGCATCCATGCAGCCTATGGACTATGCGCAATTGGTAGCGGCGATTGAGCCGATGCGGCGCAATGCTAATGCTTTGGAACTCTCCGTCTTCGACCAACAAGGCAATCTGGTCGCCTTTGCTCACCAAGACTTAGCCGTTATGACTGTTGAGCCGCCTAGCTCGCTCGCCCTCCTGCAAGTGGACAATGCGCAGGAATATTTTGAATTCGCCAATAACGATGCCGACGGCTACACCATCAAAGTCGTCACCAACATCAGCAAAGCCAACCGCGAACCCTACTACCTGCAAGCCATATTCTCCCTGCCCGACAGCTTTAACCGCTTGGCGGAAAACGTACGCGCCAGCTATGAAGAACATCAAACCTTTCTCTATCTGCAGCCGCACATCACCGCCAGCCTGCTCTTTGTGCTGGGGCTGATTCTGACCCTGACCGTCCTAAGTGCGCTGTGGATCAGCGCGCTCTTCGGCGACACCATGACCCGCCCCGTGCGCCAATTAATCGAAGCCACCAAGCAAGTCATCCAAGGCGATTTCTCCACCCCCATCACGGACATGCCGAACAACGACCTCGGCACCTTAGGCAATAACTTCAACGCCATGCTCCTGACCCTGCGCGATGCCGAAAGCATGAATTACCGCATACAAGACGAACTCAGCGACCAAAACAACTTCCTCAACGCCCTCTTGGACAACCTCAGCGCCGGCGTGCTGACGCTGGACTGGCACGGACGCCTGCAACGCTTCAACCCCGTTGCCGCGCAACTCTTAGACAGCCCGCTCAGCGACTATCAGGGACAAAAACCGCCGCGCCACGACACGCAAGCCCATGATGCCTACGGCGAACTCATGCTCGGTCTGCAAGACATCCTGCTCAACTCAAAAGACAGCTGGCGCACGGAAATCACCCTCAGCCGCTTTAGCACGCGCAAAACCCTGATTTGCCACGGCGCGCCGCTGCCCCTGCAAAACCGCAAACAGCGCGGCGGACAAGTTATCGTCTTTGAAGACGTAACCGAATTCCAGCACAACCAACGCAATGCCGCTTGGGAAGAAGTCGCGCGCCGCCTCGCCCATGAAATCAAAAATCCGCTGACCCCCATCCGCCTGCAAGGCGAACGTCTGCAACGCAAATTAAACGACAAACTCGCCGATGAAGAACGCCGCATTTTAGAACGCGCCACCGCCACCATCATCAACCAAGTCGATGCCATGCAGCAAATGGTGGCGGACTTCAGCCAATTTGCCAAACCGCTGGAACTGCGCCGCCAAGCCGTCGATATGAACCATCTGATTCGCGAAATTGCCGACATGTACCCCGAAACGCCGATTTCTCTGGACTTAGACAGCGATTTGCCGCGCATTTTCGCCGACGCCGTACAAATGCGCCAAGTCTTGCACAACCTGATGAAAAACGCCGTCGAAGCCATGAGCGAAGAAAACATGCCCGCCATCCGCTGGCAAAGCAGCCGCCAAGACAAACGGGCTGCTTTCAGCATCGAAGACGCCGGCGCCGGCTTCGCCGACCTGCATCAAGACCCCTTCGAGCCCTATGTAACTAGCAAAAGCAAAGGCACGGGGCTGGGCTTGGCAATCGTGAAAAAAATCATCAACGAACACGGCGGCAGCATTCAGGCGGGGCACGCCAAGACCCTAAAAGGTGCTAAAATAAGCTTCATATTACCGATTAAGAACCACAATGAATAAAACATCCGCCACGATTCTCATCGTTGATGATGAAGAAATGATCCGCGAAAGCCTCATCGACATCTTGGAAGACGAAGGCTACCGCTGCCTCAGTGCCGAAAATGCCGACAGCGCGCGCCAACAATACAGCGCCCATCTACCCGATTTGGTCTTGCTCGACATCTGGATGCCCGACACCGACGGCATCAGCCTCCTGCGCGAATGGCAGCAGCAAAGTCATTTCAACAGCTCCGTCATTATGATGAGCGGACACGGCAACATCGAAACCGCCGTCGAAGCCACCAAACTCGGCGCCTATTACTTTCTGGAAAAACCCCTCTCCACCTCCAAACTCCTGCTCACGATAGAGCGCGCCCTGCAAACCCAGCAACTGCTCAGCCAAAACGCCACGCTGAAAGCGCAAATCGACCCGCCGGTCGAATGGATAGGCAAAACCGCCGACATGCAGCAATTGCAGGAACAGGCGCGGGAACTTGCCGGCAAAAACGTGCCCCTGCTCATTACCGGCAAAGCAGGGGCAGGCAAACAGCATCTGGCACGCCTCATACATCAGCACAGCCATTGGCGCGACGGCAAATTCATTCACGCGCCGCTTGCCGGCATGGACGAACACAGCATGCTCAACGCCCTCATCGGCAGCGCCCAGCAAATCGGGCTGATCGCCCAAGCCGAGCAAGGCACGCTGTTTTTAGACGAAATCGCCCATATTCCTGCCGCTCTGCAAAACCTCCTGCTCAACCTCATCACCGAGCAGCAATACTTCTCCGGACACAGCGGCACGCAGCAGCATTGCCAAATCCGCATCATTGCCGCCTCGAGAGCGGAAACCGCTCAACTCAAAGACAGCCTCGACAGCGCTTTGTACGACCAACTCACCGTCGCGCATCTGCACATCCCCGCCCTCAGCGAACACAGCAACGACGTGCCCGAATTATTGGAATATTTCAGCAAACATTTTGCCGACTACGAACAACTGCCCTACCGCCACTTCAGCCTCGCCGCACAAAACACCCTGCGCCAGCACAGTTGGCCGGGCAACGTCCGCGAACTGCGAAATCTCGTCCAACGTCTGCTGATACAAAACGAGGACGCGGAAATCTCCAGCGAAGAAGCGCAAACCGCATTGGTGCCGCTCGGCAATGCCGACAATGCAGGCGACTGGCTGCTCGGCAATCTCGGCTATCTGCTGGACTTAAGCCTGCGCGAAGCGCGCGAAGAATTCGAGCGCCAATTTTTCCTCGCGCAATTCCGCCTCTGCGAAGGCAATATCGCCAAATTGGCGGGGCGCGTCGGCATGGATCGCACCAATTTATACCGCAAACTGCGTTCCGTCGGCATAGAGCCTACCGATAAAGCGCAATAATTATGGCTCTTTTCCTGCATTCCAAACCGCCGCCGCGAACCGATGCCGTCTATCGGGGGGAAATCGTGCATTGGAATGATGTGAAAGGCTTCGGCTTCATCAAAACCACAGAAGACGAACCCAACATCTTCTTCCACATCTCGAATTTCGCCTATGAACAACGCCGCCCGCAAAAAGGCGACCGCATTGCTTTTTTACTGGAAAAAAATAAAAACAAAATCCAAGCCAGCCGCATCGTATTGGAAGGACATGAAGCCACCCTGTTTAAAAACACCGCCCACGATGCGCGCAAAACAGGACCTTATCTCTTTGAAGCCGCAATTTACGCCATCTTGGTCTGCCTGTTTTACATTAGCCTTTCCACCATCTCCGCCCCTATTGCGGTAGCGTCCTTTATTATCTCTTTGATGACCGTCTCTCTGTACAGTTTGGACAAACACGCCGCCTTAACCGATCAACAGCGGGTGCCGGAAGCCAGCCTGCACATTGCCGCCCTGCTCGGCGGCTGGCCTGGCGCACTCATTGCCCGCCCGTTCTTGCGGCACAAAACTAGTAAAAACCGTTTTATTATTTTCTTCTGGATGAGCGTAGTGGTGAACTTCGCCTGTCTCTACGTCATCACATGGAAATTTACGCCGATTGTGTTGTATTAACAACAGGCATGAAAAAGGCGGCATTGCAGCCGCCTTTTTGCTGTGCGTACGCTTAGTTTTGCAAAGCGCGCAGAATGCCTTCAACCGTGGTTTTGGCATCGCCAAAGCACATGAAGGTGTTTTCATTAAAGAACAGCGGGTTTTGTACGCCGGCATAGCCTGCGTTCATCGAGCGTTTAAAGCCCACGACTTGACGCGCTTTCCACACTTCCAAGACCGGCATACCGGCAATCGGGCTGTTAGGGTCGGTTTGCGCGGAAGGGTTGACAGTGTCGTTCGCACCAATAACCAAAACAACATCCGTATCAGGGAAATCTTCATTGATTTCTTCCATTTCCAGCACGATGTCATAAGGTACTTTGGCTTCCGCCAAGAGGACGTTCATATGCCCCGGCAGGCGTCCCGCCACCGGATGAATACCGAAGCGGACATTTTTGCCTTTGGCACGCAGAATGCGCGTAATTTCCGCTACAGGATATTGCGCCTGTGCCACCGCCATACCGTATCCCGGTGTGATGATGATGGAATCCGCCTCGTTCAGCGCTTCGGCGACTTCTTCCACCGTCCATTCGCGGTATTCGCCGCTGCTTTCTTCTGCTGCCGCAGCAGTATTGCCGAAGCCGCCCAAAATCACGGATAAGAAGGAGCGGTTCATGGCTTTACACATAATGTAAGACAAGATGGCACCGCTTGAGCCGACCAATGCGCCGGTAACAATCAGCAAATCATTGTTGAGCATAAAGCCTGCCGCCGCCGCCGCCCAACCGGAGTAGGAATTGAGCATGGAGACCACTACCGGCATATCTGCGCCGCCGATAGACATGACCAAATGCCAGCCGAAAGCAAAGGCAATCAGCGTCATCAGAATCAGCAGGAACATCGAGCCGTCTTTGGCGATAAAAATCAGCATCAGTAAGAAAGATACGGCGACAGCAGCAATATTCCATTTATGTTTATGCGGCAGCACTAAGGCGGCGGATTTGACTTTGCCTTCGAGTTTGCCCCAAGCCACCAGCGAGCCGGTAAAGGTAACCGCGCCGATAAATACGCCTAAAAACACTTCCGCCAAATGAATGGTGTGCATTTCCGCAGGGACGTCAGCATGCAGCAGCAGGCTGTTATAGCCCACAAAGACCGCCGCCAAGCCGACAAAGCTGTGTAAGAGTGCAATCAGTTGCGGCATTCCGGTCATCTCGACTTTTTTCGCGCGTTGCAAACCGATGACCGCACCAATCGCCATTGCCAGCAACAACCAGAATTTGCCATGCACTTCGGAATTAAACAAGGTGGCGACTAAGGCAATACTCATACCGATAATGCCGAAGAGATTGCCGCGTTTTGCGCTTTCCTGTTTGGAAAGCCCCGCCAAACTCAAGATAAATAAAACCGCCGCAGCGATATAAGCAACTGTGGTAAAACCTGTCATGAGATTCTCCTTAATCTTTGCGGAACATAGCGAGCATACGGCGCGTTACCGCAAAGCCGCCGAAAATATTGATGCTTACCAGCAAAATCGCTACAAAGGCTAAAAAGCTCGCCATCGCGCTGCCATGCCCGATTTGCAGCATCGCCCCGACCACGATAATTCCCGAAATGGCATTAGTTACCGACATCAGCGGCGTATGCAGAGAATGGCTCACATTCCATACCACATAATAGCCAATCACAATCGAGAGCACGAAGACCATCATATTGGCAAGGAAAGGCGCAGGCGCCCCGCCGATAAATAGAAACGCCATAAACGCCAAACAGGCAAGCGTCACTTGGCGGAAAATTTTCGGCGAAGCCGGTTTTTCGGCAGTCGCCGTTTCAGGCGCTTTTGCCGCCTCGGCTTTTGCCTGCGGCGCAGCGGAAACAGAGATCTCCGGCGGCGGGAAAGTCAGCTCGCCATCGCGGACAACCGTCATATTGCGCAAAATCGGGTCTTCAAAATTCACATGAATCTGCCCGTCTTTCTGCGGCGATAAAAGTTTGCTTAAATTGACTAAATTCGTGGCATACAACTGAGAAGACTGCCCCGCCAAGCGGTTCGCCAAATCCGTATAACCCAGCACAATCACGCCGTTTTCCGTGACATGACGCTTGCCGGCAACTGTCGCCTCGCAATTGCCGCCGGTCGCTGCCGCCAAATCGACAATCACAGAGCCGCGCTTCATGCTTGCCACCATTTCATTGGTAATCAATTTAGGTGCAGGTTTGCCGGGAATTGCCGCCGTCGTAATAATAATATCCACCTGCTTGGCTTGCTCGGCAAAGAGCTTCATCTCCGCCTCGATAAACTCCTTGCTCATCACTTTGGCATAGCCCGTATTGACGCTGCCATCGTCCTTTTCCTCGAAATCCACGCGCAGGAACTCGCCGCCCATCGACTCGATTTGCTCGACAACCTCCTCGCGCGTATCAAAAGCACGCACAATCGCGCCCAAAGACTTCGCCGCACCAATCGCTGCCAAACCGGCAACACCGGCACCAATCACCAAGACCTGCGCAGGTGGTACTTTACCCGCCGCGGTAATCTGACCGGTAAAGAAACGCCCGAACTCATGCGCCGCTTCCACCACCGCACGATAACCGCTGATATTTGCCATAGAAGACAAAGCGTCCATCGACTGCGCGCGCGAAATCCGCGGCACCATATCCATTGCCAAGACCGTAATCTTGCGCTGCGCCAGTTTATCGACCAAAGCCTGATCTTGGCGCGGCCATACAAAGCTCACTAAAGTCGTGCCGTCCTTAATCTTGGCAAGCTCGGCATCAGTCGGCGGATTAATTTGATAAATCAAATCGCTGTTATACACCGCATCGCCCTGAACAATCTCCGCACCCGCCTCGCGATAAGCCGCATCATCAAACTGCGAAGCCAAGCCCGCATTAGCCTCCACTGCTACGGTAAAACCTAATTTTTTTAATTCCTTCACTGTTTTCGGCGTTGCGGCGACACGCGCCTCACCTGCCAGCGACTCTTTTGGGATACCAATTTGCATAAGTATTCTTCTCCAATATGTCAATCAAGCGAACCGCCCGAAGACGATTCGACATAGCCGCTCTGATTCAAAGCAAAACCGCAGCGCTAAACCGATACGGCGGAAAAAGCTATTGCTTTGAAATAAAACGGCTATACTCCTTCTTAAAGAGGTTACCCTCCCCCGTGCCTTTACCTTCGACCCGCCTAAGCGGCACAGCAATTACCACTTAGCTGCTCAAAGGAAAAACAGCACGCTAACATGACAGCTTTTTAAAAATATTGCAATCATTGCTAGCATTTTTTTGCAATTATCTGCTAAACTCATGAAATAACATGAAAAAAGGATTTCTTTTGGAGAATTGCTCTTGAGGGTAAAAAAGATTGGCAGGCATAGGCAGAGAGGCGGTAAAGATGCTGCAACATTTCTTTATTTTCTCCTGCTTTGGACTAAATATAGAGTGGATATGAGAGAAACCAAAAGTTTCTTAAAAATTTTTATGCTAATGACATGAAACACATTTTGCGCATGACAGGGTGGGATTAAGCACAGAGTGATGAAAATATAAGGTAATACCTTGTATAAAAATGTTTAAAAAGAGAGGGAGTAATGAGATTAATCCAACGTAGAGAACCGCCGTTTAAGTCTATTGAAGATATTAGGGAAATGATGCGTGATTTCGAGGCGAAAAAAGGCAGATATCAATCTATGCCAAAATATAAGTTTGAACGTGAAATCAAGGAAAAAATAACAAAATATGTAGACAGTATGGCTACTACATATGTTAAATTACTTTTTCTCAGTTTTCCAATCTATCTCGCCTTGGCATCTCTGATATGGTATTTTGATTATAAAGAAATCAATTATCAGATTTATTTGTTTTTGAAATTTTTATCTTCCTATGCAGAATCCTTATGGGTGGAATCTGAGTTTTGTGTTAAGTTTTGTCATTAATACATGGATATTTTTTGAGGTAAAAAAGGCATATGATTTTTCTTTATTGAAAGAAATTACAGCAGTTAAACATCGAATAAGATACATAAAAACGATTATATTTTCTATATTAATGTTGCTTTTTTGCTTATTTTGTGCATTTTTCTTTACATTAACCAATCAAGGAGATGATTGTGTAAGAGGAACATTATGTATTTTATATTCAAACTCTATGTTTTTACATAGTACGACAGAATTATTTGTAATGTTTGCTGGTATTTATTCGTTGATTATATGTATTCATATTTTTAGATTTAGCTTTAAATACATTGAAATTAATATCGTGTAATTCTTATATAAAATAGAGGTTCTATATGGCTAAAACTACTGTAGTTGAAAGAGTTGAGAATTTGTCAGAAATAATTGCCAATAATTTATTCCCAGCCAGCCTAGTATAAATTTTTCGGATTCAATTTCCTACTCAGCTGGGGGAATGTATAGCTTCTTCAGATTAAAATGAGACAATAAAATTTTTCGGGCAAAGGGACATTTTAGGTGCTAAAAAGTTTGAAAAGCCCTATTCTGTAAGGCTTTTAGCGAGGTCAAAAGCTTTGAACACAAAAAATGCTTTTTCTGTGGCTCAAAACAGGTCAAAAAAGATGGCAGACAAAA
>NZ_JBXGGR010000069.1:0-35972 GCF_056855035.1 Suttonella sp. | reverse complement strand
AGGATATAAACCGGTGGAGCGATGATTATATTCAATTGGTCGTCGACAAATTAAATCTACGACCGAGAAAGTGTTTAGGCTGGAAAACACCTTATGAAGGTTACTTTAAAAAAGTATTGCACTTGGTTTGACAATTCAAGCCATAAAAACAAACTTAACCAATACAATCGGGGGAAGCAGAAATTCTGCTTACATAGCATATAACCATCTGATATAGCGATACAAAACTTTTATGTATCCGATTGAACAACAGATCATCTGTAGTTTCAAACATTTATCTTTATTATGAATCGACTATACTTTTTCAGTTTCCCGCATCAGTAATGCAAAAAAGGGAAGCATATGCTTCCCTCTCTCTATACCTATCTATCGAAGATTAGGGATTAAGACGCTCGCTTTCAGCGATACGCGCTTTATGTTTGCCTTCTTCAATCATGGTAATGAATAACAAGATAACGGCAAGAACACTACCTGCGATCATCACATAGAAACCGCCGTCCCAACCGTATTTATCCGCAGCCCAGCCTACAACTGCTGATGCAGATACCGTACCGCCGAGATAACCGAATAAACCGGTAAAGCCGGCTGCGGTTCCCGCCGCTTTTTTCGGCGCCAACTCGAGCGCATGCAGACCAATCAACATGACAGGACCATAGATGAGGAAACCTACCGTAGTCATTAAAATAAAGTCGGTTAATTGATACGGGTTGTTATACCAATGTGCATAGTTGGCGATTTCCGCTTCAGGAGTAGCAGGGTTTTTCCATAAGGCGAAAACAGCAACCGTAGTTAAAATCATAAAGATGAAACCGGTTAAACCACGCTTGCCTTTAAAGACCTTATCCGATGCCCAGCCGCATAATAAGGTGCCGGGAATGGCGGCCAATTCATAAATGGTATATGCCCATGCCGTGCCTTTAATATCGAAATGCTTGACTTCACCCAAATAAACCGGCGACCATTTCAATACGCCGTAGCGAATGAGATAAACGAAAACGTTTGCGATGGCGATGTACCATAACAGACGGTTTTTTAGGACATAAGTAACGAAAATTTCTTTGACGCTCAGTTCGTGTTCATAGGTTTTTTCGTTGTAATCGTCCGGGTAATCGTTTTTGTATTCTTCAATTGGCGGTAAGCCGCAAGATTGCGGAGTGTCGCGCATTAAGAGAAGAATCGGCACGGAGACGATCATAGCCGCAATACCCGGCATATATAAAGCCTGCTGCCAAATATCGACTGCTTCGGCTTTTACGCCGTGTTCGCGAAAATATAGCCAACCTGCTAATAAGACCATTAATCCAGGCACCATGCCGCCAAGATTATGTGCGCAGTTCCAAATAGATACGATGGAACCACGCTCGGATTTTGACCACCAATGCACCATGCTGCGTCCGCAAGGCGGCCATCCCATACCTTGGAACCAGCCGTTGAGGAAAATCATGAGAAAGGCTACTGGTACGCCCCATGTGACAATTGATGTGGTTCCCATCAAAGTCATACATAAGCCTGACAGGAACAAACCTAAAGGTAGGAAATATTTAGGGTTTGAACGGTCGGAAATCATTGCCATAAAGAATTTCGACAGACCGTAGGCAAGACCTGCGGCGGCGCCGATAGTACCTAATTGAGTTTTGGTATAAATACCTGCTTCAATTAAGCCTTTTTGCGATAAATCGAAATTCGCACGAACAAAATAATATGCCGCATAACCAAAGAAAATCCCAGAAAACACCTGCCAACGTAGGCGGCGATAGGTGGGATCTATTTGTTCGGCGGGCAAGCGCGGTTTATGCGCTGCAGGTTTTAAAAAACCAATCATAATCCACTCCTTGAAAGAAAAAAATAATAACAGTTACCCATAAGGCATGTGCAGTGTAAACATAGCTGCAATCCATATCAAATGTTTATTACTGTTTTATTGCCAAATATCCGTATTTACATATTTTTTATTTTGTTTTATTTTGTCGTTTTTCCACATGAAGTAACACAGATGCACAGAAAAAGAGTTTGGATTTTACTTGCCGGCGATTATAGCCCTGCCCCTATTGCGCCTGATAAAGAGGATTTTGTGATTGCTGTTGACGGCGGCATTGCACATGCCGAAACCTGCGCTTGGACTGTAGATTTGTGGATTGGAGATTTTGACAGCAGCCAAATTACAGCTACGCGCGCCGCTATTGCGCGTGCAGCATTTTCAAGCGATAAATCTCAAACCGATTTTGAATTGGCATTGGATTATGTCGGCAGACATTTTCCGGAAGCATTGCTGTACATTCTTGGTAGCGGCGGGAACGAAGCGGATCACGAGTTTGCCAATTTATGGGTGCTGCCGCAAATTTCAGCGCCTGTGATTTTGTGGCGCAATCATGCCACGATTGTGAAAGCACAGGGAGCAAAGAAGATTCAATGGCAGGGCAAAGTGGGGGATAAAGTGAGTCTGTTTGCTTTTGAACGCTTGCAAGGATTGTCTTATCAAGGTTTACGTTGGGTGGCGGATAATGCCTGCGTAGAACCGCATGTTGCCGCCTTTGCGCGTAATGAGATGCAGGCAGAGACGGCAAGCATGTCTTGGGAAAGCGGCGCGGCTTTAGTGTTTTTAGCGCCGCTTTCCCTGCCGGAGATTAGTGATGACGGCGCGGAATGAGGGCGGAAATCACAAAAGCAATGAATGCGGGCGGCAGCCATGCCAAGCCGTATTGGTATAAAGGCAGATTTTCGCTCAACCATTGTTTTGTGCCGTCGCTAAAACCGAAGCTGACTTGATAGCTGTCCATCAGCGCGAATACTAAGGTAACCGCTATCGTCAATACATAAACATGGCGTTTGCCGGCAAAGAGTCTGTCCAGCAGCAACAGAGCTACCAAAACGATGGTAAGCGGATAGAGCAAGACTAATACCGGAATAGAGAAGGCGATAATCCCGTTCAAACCCTTATTTGCCAAAATCAGCGAGACCAAGGTAAAGAGATAGGCGTATTGGCGGTAGCTAAGGCGCGGATATAATTGCGTAAAATAGCTTGCGCAAGCGCTAATCAGACCGACAGCGGTCGTCAAGCAAGCCAATAAGACAATGCTTGCCAAGACGATTTTTCCTGCCAAGCCGAAATAATGCTGCGTGACGGCAGCAAGGATTTGCGCACCGTTTTTCATTTCCATGCCCAAATGCACGCTGGCGGCGCCAAGCAGACCGATAAAGTAATATACCGTTGCCAAACAGAAAGCGGCAATCAAAGCAGCCTTAAAAGCCAATTGACTGACTAATAGAGAATCTTGCACATCGAATGCCTTAATCGCATTGATGACAATTACCACAAAGACCAATGCCGCCAAGGCATCCATCGTGTTGTAGCCTTCTAAAAATCCTTTGACCATTGCTTGGCTGACATAATCGGCTTGCGCGGCAGGCAGCACCGCATCTTCTCCGCCTAAGGGCGAGATAATTGCCGCCGCAATCAGGCTGGTAATCGCCAATAACAGTAGAGGTGTGAGAATTTTGCCGATGCGATCGACCAATTTGCTCGGGCTTAATGCCAGCACGCAGGCAAGGGCAAAAAATACCGCACTGCTGCAAAAGAGCAGAATCGCTTTTGTATTTTCGCTTGCCTCGCCGATGAAGGGCGTGATACCAATTTCATAAGACACAGTTGCCGTGCGCGGAATGGCGAACAAAGGTCCGATAGACAAATATAAAGCCACCGTAAACATTACACCGAAAGCAGGATGCACACGTCCCGCCAATTTTTCGATTTCGTATTCGCCACTTTGCACGATGGCGACAATCGCCAATAAAGGCAAACCCACGCCTGTGATTAAAAAGCCTAAAATCGCAGACTGAACTTGTTCGCCTGCCTGCAAGCCTAAAAAAGGCGGGAAAATCAAATTCGCCGCGCCGAAAAACAGGGCGAATAGCATGAGACCTACAGCAAGAACAGGCACTTTCTTGCCATGGCTTGGAGCGGATGATGTTGCCATAAATGATCCTTTTAGCAGTTGTAAAGTCCTAACTATAGCATCATATTAGATATTGAGAATATTTTTCTAAAACATCTTTATTGAAGATGCTGCACAGAGATATGTGTGAAAATGAGGATATAGCAGATTTTTTTGCAGACTAGACGATTAAAATCTGCAAAAAAGTGAGGTTATTTTGTTAAAAATAAGCATTATTTATCATTTTTTTTGCTATCTCATCTTGTAGCCATTCGCGCTTAGTGCTACATTTGGCTTACTAAAACCTCAGATACTTTTTTACATTAGGAGTTCATCATGCACAGAGCAGCTGGAATAGAAAAATTATCCACCCAAAATGAATGGGACGTCATCATCATTGGCGGCGGTGCAACAGGACTGGGCGCGGCGCTTGATGCGGCAAGCCGAGGTTACTCCACGCTTTTGTTAGAAGGTAAAGATTTTGCCAAAGGAACTTCCAGCCGTTCGACCAAACTTGTGCACGGCGGCGTGCGTTATTTGGCGCAGGGCGATATAGCATTGGTACGCGAGGCTTTGCGCGAACGCGGACGGCTTGCCAAAAATGCGCCGCATTTGTTTAAAACCCAAGCCTTTATTATCCCCGGCGAGCAATGGTGGACAGCGCCTTATTATACTTTCGGACTCTGGCTTTATGACCGCTTGTCGGGCAAATTGAGCATCGGACACACCCGCCATCTTTCCGAGCAAGAATCGCGTCGTCGTTTAAGCGGGGTTAAAGAAGAAAAACTGCGCGCCGGCGTGTGCTATTACGACGGTCAATTCGACGATGCGCGTTTGGCTTTGACTTTGGCGCAAACTGCCATCGATAAAGGCGCGACCGTACTCAATTATTGCTTGGTTACGGCTTTGGAGAAAAATGCGGAAGGCAAAATTTGCGGCGTGAGCTGTAAAGACGGCGTCAGCGGCGTGGAATATAGTTTGAAAGCCAAAGCTGTCATCAATGCCACAGGCGTTTTTGCCAATGACATTATTGCGATGGACGAACCTGGCGAAAAAGCGCGTATTGTGCCCAGCCAAGGCGTGCATATCGTTATAGACGGCGATTTCCTTCCTGGCGACGATGCTTTGATGGTACCTAAAACCAGCGACGGGCGCGTCTTGTTCGCTGTGCCTTGGCATGGCAAATTAGTGGTCGGCACTACCGATACCTTGATTAAAGACGTGCATTACGAGCCTAAGCCCTTGGAAGAAGAGATTGAATTCATTCTCAAAACCGCCAAAGATTACCTCAAACGCGCACCGACGCGTGCCGATGTGCGCAGCATTTTCGTCGGACTGCGTCCGCTTGCCGCGCCGAAAGAAGAGGGCAAATCCACTAAAGAAGTTTCGCGCAGCCATAAAGTCGAGGTCAGCAATTCCGGTTTGGTGCATATTTTCGGCGGCAAATGGACGACTTACCGCCAAATGGCGGAAGATACCGTCGATGCGGCGATTACTGCCGGTTTATTGCCGCAGAAAGCCTGTCAAACGGTAGAAATGCCTTTGCACGGCAGCCTCAGCGGTGCACATTTAGACGACAGCCATATGGCGGTTTACGGTTCGGATGCGGAAAAAGTTAACGCTTTAGCCGCGCAAGACAGTCAATTGGCAGAAAAAATTCACGCCGATTATCCTTATACTTTAGCGCAAGTGGCTTGGGCGATTGAGCATGAGCTGGCGCTGACCTTGGAAGACGTACTGGCACGTCGCATCCGTTTATTATTCTTAGACGCCCGTGCCGCCGGCGAAGCGGCGCAGAGGGTCGCAGAATTTATGGCAACGCGTCTCAATTGGGACAGCATTCGCCTAAATAGCGAGATTGAGGGCTTCAAATCCTTAGTCGAGCAATATACTTTGTCATAAATCATAGAGAAACAGGAGATTAGACATGGCAAAATATGTGATTGCCCTTGATCAGGGCACCACATCCTCGCGTGCGATTATATTTAACCACCAAGGAGAAATCGTAAATGTCGCACAAAAAGATTTCACGCAACATTTTCCGGAGCCGGGCTGGGTAGAACATAACCCCGAAGCGATTTGGAGTACGCAGCTTTCCGTCATGCAGGAAGCGATTGCCAAAGCGCGGGTGCGTGAAGATGACATCGCAGCGGTGGGGATTACTAACCAACGCGAAACCACGATGATTTGGGACAGAAAAACCGGCGAACCGATTGCGCGCGCGATTGTCTGGCAAGACCGCCGCACCGCGCGCTATTGCGACAGCTTGAAAGAAGAGCACGGCGAATTCATCCGCAAGAAAACGGGATTGGTCATCGATGCCTATTTCTCCGCCAGTAAAGTGCGTTGGCTTTTAGATAATGTCAAAGGCGCGCGTGAGAAAGCGGAAAAAGGCGAATTGGCATTCGGCACGGTGGACAGTTGGTTGGTATGGCGTTTGACCGAAGGCAAAGTGCATGTAACCGACCCGAGTAATGCTAGCCGCACCATGTTGTTCAACATTCATACCATGCAATGGGATGATGAATTGCTCGAACTCTTCCAAGTGCCGAAATCGCTGCTGCCGGAAGTCAAATCCTCCAGTGAAATTTACGGCTATGTCGATAGCCGCTACATTCAAGGCGGCAAAGTGCCGATTGCAGGGATTGCCGGCGACCAACAAGCGGCTTTATTCGGGCAAATGTGTACCAAAAAAGGTATGGTCAAAAACACCTACGGCACCGGCTGCTTCCTGCTGATGAATACCGGCGAAGAAGTGGTGGAATCGAAAAATAATCTGCTTTCGACCGTTGCTTGGAAAATCGGCGACAAAACCACTTATGCGCTGGAAGGCGGCGTATTCGTAGGCGGTGCGGCGGTTCAGTGGGTACGCGACGGCTTGCGTGCCATTCGTACTTCCGATGCGATTAACAGCTTGGCAGCAACTGTGGAGGACAACGGCGGTGTTTATTTCGTGCCTTGCTTGGCGGGCATGGGCGCGCCACATTGGGACCAATACGCCCGCGGCACCATCATCGGCATCACGCGTGGCACTACCGATGCCCACATCGCGCGCGCGACCTTAGAAGGTATTGCTCTGCAGGTGCGCGACATCGTGCGGGCAATGGAAAAAGACGTCGGCCAAGAAACTCAAGAATTCCGTGTTGACGGCGGCGCGTCCGCCAGCGATTTGCTCATGCAAATTCAAGCGGACGTCTTCCAATTCGACATCATTCGTCCGAAAGTATTGGAAACCACCGCTTTGGGTGCCGCCTATTTGGCAGGTTTGGCAGTCGGTTTCTGGAAAAGTACTGAAGAAATCAGCGACCAATGGCAAAAAGACCGCAGTTTTAGCCCTGCAATGGAGAAAGAAAAACTGGAAAAAATCTTGCGCTATTGGGATAAAGCGGTCAAAGCCGCGCAACATTGGATTGAGGAGTAAATTATGAGTCCTTTTATGTCAGAACTCATCGGCACCATGATTCTTGTTTTATTAGGTAATGGTGTAGTGGCAAACGTCGTGCTGAAAGGCACCAAAGGCAACAGCAGCGGCTGGATTGTGATTACTACCGCTTGGGGCTTCGCCGTTTATGTCGCGGTCTTGGTATCGGGCGCTTCAGGTGCACATCTCAATCCTGCGGTTACCATCGGATTGGCGGCAGCCGGCAAATTTGCCTGGGGCAGTGTCGTGCCTTATATCATCGCACAATTCATCGGCGGCGCTTTGGGCGCTTTGTTGGTCTATACCGTGTATATCGACCATTTCAAAGTAACGGAAGACGAAGGTGCCAAACGTGCATGCTTCTGTACCGAGCCAGCCATCCGCAATTACCGCAATAACTTCATCAGCGAAGTCATCGGTACTTTCGTTTTGGTATTCGTCATTCTGTACATCGCCGGCGCGGAATTCGCCCCCGGTACAGCTGAAGCTGCACCAATCGGCTTAGGCTCATTGGGTGCTTTACCGGTCGCGCTCTTAGTGTGGTCAATCGGCTTAAGCTTAGGCGGAACCACGGGTTATGCCATCAACCCAGCGCGTGATAATGCACCGCGCGCGGTATTAACCTTCATCGGCAGCAAATTCAACACCCGTCCGGATTGGGCTTACGGCTGGATTCCCTGTGCCGGCCCTGTCGCAGGTGCTATTTTAGCCGCCATCGTTTATCACATTTTTAATTAGCCGATGGCTAAATAAACACAAGGGCTTGGCGCTTGACCGCACTAAGCCCTTTATTTTTAATAAGGAATTGGATTATGAAAAAACTCATTAACCGCGTAGAAACCGTTTTAACGGAACAATTGCAAGGATTTGTCGGCGCCCATGAGGGATTGAAATTACACAGCGACCCGACGTTCATCACCAGAAAAGACGCGCCGATAGTTGATAAAGTCGCCTTGGTCAGCGGCGGCGGCAGCGGACACGAACCCATGCACTGCGGCTTTATCGGCGACGGTATGCTGGATGGCGGCGTACCCGGAGAAATCTTTACCTCGCCCACGCCCGACCAAGTACTGGCCTGCGCGCAAGCGGTCGATAGCGGCAAAGGCGTATTGCTGATTGTGAAAAACTACACCGGCGACGTACTCAATTTTGAAACCGCTACCGAATTGGCACAAGATTTAGGCACGGATATCGGCTTTGTATTGGTTGATGATGATGTTGCGGTTAAAGACAGCACGTGGACGGCAGGACGGCGCGGCGTTGCCAATACCGTCATCATGGAAAAACTGCTCGGCGCGGCGGCACGCGATGGCGCCGGTCTTGACGAATTGGTGCAACTCGGCAAACACATCAATAACGAAGGCTTCTCCATCGGCATCGCCCTAGACGCCTGCACCGTGCCGGCAGCCGGCAAACCGTCTTTCACATTGGCGGAAAACGAAATCGAATTCGGCGTCGGCATACACGGCGAGCCCGGCATCGAACGCCGCCAATATCAAAATCTTGATACCGTCGTCGATCAAATGTTCGCCACCTTGATGGAAAACGGCGCCTACAGCCGCACCCTGCGCAACTGGAATAGAGAAAGCCGCACTTGGGACGAAGAAGTCAGCGAGAAAAGCCCGTTGAAAAGCGGCGATAAAGTCATCGCCTTAGTGAATAATCTCGGTAGCGTACCGGTATCGGAGCTATACGGCGTGTATCATCGTCTGCAACAGCGTTGCGCAGAGCAGGGCATTGAAATTGCCCGCAGCCTTGTCGGTTCTTACTGCACCTCGCTGGATATGCAAGGCATCTCCATTACCTTAACCCGCGTGGACAACACACTCCTTAAATATTGGGATGCACCGGTCAAAACCCCCGGCATGACATGGTAATTTGGAACATAAAAAAGGCTAGGAATTCCTAGCCTTTATGCGAATCAAAGAAGTAGAAATATAAAATCCATGTATTAAATTTTTCCATTCTTTGATGATATTCATCGGCAATGCGTCGTGCTTAGTCTAATTTACACTGCGCTTTTTTCGCTTCCACGCCTTCCATATAAGGCCGCATCAATTTATCGACATCTTCTTCAGATTTCGCATTCACAACCGCTTTTTCCATCTCAGAAAACATCTCTTTTAAATCGACTTGATCATAAAAACAAGCGCAAGCCTTGGCATCTTCCTCTGCGGCGCAATCTTTCTGCATCGCCGCTTTCAAAGGCTCAGCATGTTTTGACATATCTTGAAACATTTTTTGAGCGACTTCTTTTTCATCGATTTCTTTGCCGCCGTTTGCCATAGCGGCAGTCATCACCGACATCATCACTTCCTGCATCATCGATTCGGCAACTTTCTCAGATTCCTCTCCTGTGTGGAAAATGCCGTCAAAGCTCTCCATTTGTGCAAAGGCATGATGGCTGCATACGGCTAATAAACTCATCGCTAATAATTTTTTCATATTGATTCCTTAAACGTTAGGGGCATTTCAATTAAATGCGCCGCCTATTATAGCGCTTATTGATAAATATCGCCTTTTAACTTCAAAAAACGGTATTCAGCGCTTTCTCATATGCTTTTGCAGCAGGATTAAAACAGACCTTTTAATTCCCGATAACAAACCACCACCGTCGGCGCAATCATCTCAAGTAAAATCTGCGGGCGCTTACGCTCGTTCGCCAGTCCGATCATTTGCTCGCTGTTCATGTTTTTTGCCGCTTCCTGCGAAGCGCATTGGCAGACTTGTCTTTTGTAATAATCGGCGTCATTGCCCAAGGCGATTTTGCCCAACTGCCATATTTGCTGCCCTTCGATATAGCGGTGGCATTCATTATTCAGCCATGTGGCGGCAAGCTGCTGCCCGACGCCCATGCCGTTTT
The DNA here is from genome assembly GCF_056855035.1 of Suttonella sp. Lineage (NCBI taxonomy): Bacteria > Pseudomonadati > Pseudomonadota > Gammaproteobacteria > Cardiobacteriales > Cardiobacteriaceae > Suttonella > Suttonella sp. The sequence continues at coordinate 25,756 of NZ_JBXGGR010000069.1, read as the reverse complement.
GATTGGCGCAGCCTGCCAATGCCGCGCCGCAGAAGAGGATAAAAAAGACGTTTTTCATGCCATTCTCGCTTTGGCGGCTTGTGCCAATTCGGCAAGGATTTTTTCGGTATCCGCCCAGCCGATGCAGGCATCGGTAATGCTTTGTCCATAGACTTCCGCTTTGCCGTCAATCAATTTTTGACTGCCGGCGACCAGATGGCTTTCAATCATCACGCCGAAAATCGCCGTGTTTCCCGCTTGGATTTGCGCGCAGACATCTGCGCCGACCAACATTTGCCGCTCATATTGCTTTAAGGAGTTGGCATGACTGAAATCAATCATGATTTTTGCCGGCAGTCCTGTTTTTTCCAATAAGGCTTCGCAGTCGGCAACCGATTGTGCATCGTAATTCGGCGCTTTGCTGCCGCCACGCAGGATGATATGCGCGTCTTCATTGCCTTTGGTGTTCACAATGGCGGAATGCCCGAATTTGGTAACGGATAAAAAGGCATGCGGCGCATTCGCGGAAGCGATGGCGTCAACAGCTATCTGCATGTCGCCGTTGGTGGCGTTTTTAAAGCCTACGGGGCAGGATAAACCCGATGCCAATTGGCGGTGCACTTGGCTTTCAGTAGTGCGCGCGCCGATTGCGCCCCATGCGACCATATCGGCAATGTATTGCGGGGTAATCATGTCTAAAAATTCAGTCGCCACCGGCATGCCCATTTCATTGAGCGATAATAATAGATGACGGGCGTGGCGCAGGCCGTCATTGATGGCAAAGCTGCCGTCTAAGAAAGGATCGTTTAAAAAGCCTTTCCAACCGACGGTGGTGCGCGGTTTTTCAAAATAGACCCGCATAACGATTTCAAGACTGTCTTGATATTGCTCGCGCAGCGGCAGCAAGCGATGGGCGTAATCTTTTGCCAGCTCGGTATCGTGAATCGAGCAGGGCCCGATAATGACCAGCAAACGGCGATCTTGCCCGTGCAGCATGGCATGAATTTTATCTCGCGTCGTTTGGGTTAATTCCGCCGCTACTTGGCTTAGGGGATATTTTTCCAGCAAGGCAATCGGCGGCAGCAACTCGCGAATCTGCGCAATGCGTAAATCGTCTGTGTTTTTCATAAATCCTCAAGATAAATCCAATGATAAACGCCGCATCATAGCTGTAAATGCTCGGATTGACAAAGTATTCGACAGCAAAATGCGGATTATTAAGCCACACTTAGGATTGATTTCTATCAACACCTTACCATTTTGTTTGATAACTTTACCTCAAGGCGAAGATTGCGCTATTATCAGCATAATGCAAACCGCATTATTTTGATTAATTGAAGAGGAACTTCCATGAAAAAATTGATGATTTCAACATTATTGGCTGCTTTAAGCATGAACGCGATGGCGCAAGAGGCTGCAAAAGCCGAAGAAGCGGCGGCAGCCGGCGCTGATAAATGCGCTATCACTATCTCCGGCGATGATGCAATGAAATTCGACGTTAAAGAATTCAGCATCAATAAAACCGAATGCCCTGAATTTACCGTCACTTTGAAACACGTCGGTAAATTGCCTGCAGCGGCAATGGGACACAATGTCGTGGTAACCAAGAAAGCCGATATGGAAGCCGTCGCTAAAGATGCTATTGCTGCCGGTGCTGCTAAAGAGTACATCAAAGAAGGCGATGAGCGCATTGTTGCCCACACCAAATTGCTGGGCGGCGGTCAAGAAGATTCTGTAACTTTCAAAACCGAAGGTTTGGAAGCCGGTACCGAATACGAATTCTTCTGCAGCTTCCCCGGTCACTATGCTGTGATGAAAGGCGGCATTACTGTCAGCGAGTAATCGCCATACTGACAAAGCCTCGCCGATGCGAGGCTTTTTTCATGTCTGCCCTTAAAAACTTTGCCTTAAATGAATATCCTAGAACCGCAAGCGCCTCAACAACACAAACGGCGTTTCCCGACGGCTAAACGTGCGCCGCTGCATCCGCTCGGCACTTGTCAGGCAATCGCGCAGTTGATTTTCTTGCCGCAACGCTACCGCCCGCCCGAGGCGCTGCCCATGTCTTCGCCCAATTGGGCGGATTTTCTTGCGCCCAATCCGCAGCAGGCGCAATTCATTTGGTTCGGACATTCCAGCCTTTTGGCGCAGATGCAGGGGCAAAAGATTTTCTTTGACCCTGTCTTTGCCCGCTATGCCTCGCCGATTCCGATAATGGCGAAACGTTTTCAGACAGCGCCTACGCCGCTAGAAGCCCTGCCGCGAATGGATTGGATTATCATCAGCCACAATCATTACGACCATCTTGACCGCCACGCTATACGTTTTTTTGCCCGCCAAAAGCAGTGCCGATTTGCCGTACCGCTGGGTTTGGGAAAATGGCTGGCGCAATGCGGCGTTTCCAAAGCACGCATACAGGAGCTGGATTGGTGGCAGTCGCTAGATGTATCTGACGAAGTGCGCCTGCATGCCCTGCCCAGTCTGCATTATTCGGGGCGGCATCTGTTTGATGGCAACCGCTCGCTGTGTTGCAGCTATGCTCTGTGCAATGCACAGGAAAAATTCTATTTTTCCGGCGACAGTTTCTACGGCGGCGGCACCCATTTCGCCGCCATCGGGCAAAAATTCGGCAGTTTCGATGTGGCTTTTATTGAAAACGGACAATATCACGCGGCTTGGCGCGACAATCATATGCAGCCGCAAGACAGCGTCAAAGCGGCGCTTGAGCTGCAAGCCCGCCGCTTTATGCCGATACATTGGGGTGCTTACGCCTTATCGCCGCATGCTTGGAATGCCCCTGTGATAGCCAGCAGCGCAGAAGCGCAGAAAGCAGGCGTGGATATGCTGACGCCGCTGATGGGCGAGGTTTTTTCCGCCCACAGCCCTAGCCGCTCATGGTGGCGCGATAAAGAGTAATGCCCGCCACCGACATTTAAAAGCGGTAATTCAAGGAAATCGAGCCGAAGGTCGATTCTTTGCTGTGCGGGGATTTGAATTCTTTGCTGCGCCAGTTAAAGGTATAGCTTAAGCGCAGGCGGCGATAGGTATAGGCCGCACCGATTTCCGCATCATAGACAATCGGTTCTTTTTTCACGCTATAGCTGTCTTTAAAAGTATTGCCGTCAAGGAAGATATTGCGCGCCACCGCTCGGGCATCAAAGCCGGCAAACAGCATCCAAGAATGCCCGCTCTCCGGCGTTTCAAAAAATCCGCTGCCCGGAATGGCGGGACGCACACGCACAGGACGGGTCTGCCAAGGCATATCCTGCGGCATCAAATCCAGACTGAATCCCGCATTGGCATAGGTGTACACCGTTCCCAAAGTGACGCCGAAATGCGGATTAAAGCGGGTGTACAGACTGTCGCCGATTTTGCTGCGCCACAGCCCCGGATAGCTGCGCTCCCAAGAGAGCATCGCCACAGGCTCGTCGGAAATTTGATGCGCCCAGCCCGCAGGTTTTTCCGCATCAATCAGTTTATGAAACTCCGTCTGCACCTGCTTGCCCAAAGCAGAAGGACCGACCATGCCCAGCGTCAATTCGACATCATCAATATAATTATCCACCGCCGTGCTCACGCCGACCGAGCCGTATAAAAAGCCGGCATAAGGGCGGTCGCCCTCAATCACATCCGCCGCCGAAATATCATGCGGCGTATAAATATTTTGCCCCAGCGAATAATAGCTGGTCGTGGTTTTATTGACTTGGAACATCGGCAATACCCTGTCCAGCCAATGAATCAAGGCGGGTTGATCGCGCCCCACGTCAAAATACGTCAAACGGATGCCGTTGGTATAATCGCGGTCGCGTCCGGAGCCGAACAAATCATTTTCCGAGCTAATCGTGAAAAAACGCTCGTTCTCGCGCAAAATATCCGCCGGAATCTCCGCTGCGATATTGCTGGGTCTGCCTTCCGGTACGGGTGCCGGAGTCGGCGCAACAGAGAACAAAGGACTTGCCGTCTGCGCCCAAATCAGACCGGAAAACGAGAACAGCCATGCAAAAATCATCGGGTTTTTCATCTTTTCCCCAAAGGTCAAAAAAGCCTATTATCGCATAAGCCGTATGGCGGCGTTTGCGGCATATGGCATTGAAGCAAGTGCCGCTATATAATTCAGGATTTTAACCGGGCAGCCATGCGCATTTTAAGCTACAACATCCAAGCCGCGATTCATTCGAAAAGCTACCTCAGCTACAGCTACCAATGGCCGCGGCAACTCCTGCCCACGCCCGCCAAAAAGCGCACCCTTGAGCGAATTGCCGAATTTCTGCGCGATTTCGATGTCGTCTGCCTACAAGAAATCGAACTGGGCGGACTGCGCAACGGCTTTAAAAGCCAGCATGCGCAATTGCTGGAACTGACCGATTTTCCCTATGATGTGGTGCAAACCAACCGCCGCGTCGGACAACTGTCCCTGCACGGCAATCTCATCCTCAGCCGCTACCCCCTCAACATCATCCTAAACAGCCCCCTGCCCTCGCAAATTAAAGGACGCGGCGTATTGGCGGCAAGCATCGAACTGAACGCCCAAGACACACTCCTGATTGCCAACACCCATTTAAGCCTCGGCAAACTCGACCAACACCGCCAATTGCGCTTTATCCGCACCCGATTGCAAGACCATGACAACATTCTGATTTGCGGCGATTTGAATTGCCGCCCCGACAGCAGCGCGCTGCGCGTTCTGACCGAACACGGCTACCGCCTGCTCGGCAGACAGCAAGCCAGCTTTCCCAGCTGGAAACCGCAGAAAGCCCTCGACCATGCGCTCTTTAACAGCTGCTTGGCAGCCGATGCGCAAATCCTGCCCTTTCGTGCCTCCGACCACCTTCCCCTAGCCATTACCATCCACCATGAATAGCCAAGACTTTCTCTCCTTTTTCCGCCAAGCCGCGCCCTACATCCACTGCCACCGCGGCAAAACCTTCGTCCTGCATTTTGAAGCCGACTTCAACAATCCGCACATGACTGCCATGCTGCACGACTGCGCCCTCCTGCACAGCCTCGGCATCCGCCTCATACTCGTACCGGCGATTCGCTGCCAAATCGAACGCAACCTTGCTGCCGCAGGACTCAGCTCCCGCTTTAGCGGCAACTACCGCATCAGCGAAAAAGCCCATATGCCTGCCATCATCAACGCCGCCGGCAGCGTGCAACTCGCCATTGAAGCCACCCTCTCCATGGGCGCGGTCAACTCCCCCATGCAAGACGCCGCCGTTCAAATCAGCAGCGGCAACTACCTCGCCGCCAAACCGCTGGGCATTCTCAAAGGCATCGACTTTGCCATGACCGGTAGCATCCGCAAAATCCACACCGAAGCCATCCGCAAACACCTTGCCGACCACGCCATCGTCCTCATGAACTCCATCGGCTTCAGCAACACCGGCGAATGCTACAACCTCAACAGCGACGAAATCGCCGCCGCCACCGCCGCCGCCGTCAAAGCCAACAAACTCATCTACCTCAGCGCCCAAGTCGAAAACTACCTTGCCGCCCAATACCCGCACCAACTCAACCCCGCCGCCGCCCGCCACAGCCAATATCCCGACACATGGCTCTGCCAACGCCTCAACCTCGCCGCTAATGCCTGCGAACAAGGCATCGCCCGCGTGCATCTCATCGACCACGCACGCGAAGGCGCACTCCTGCAAGAACTCTTTACTCGCGACGGCAAAGGCATCATGGTAACCGCCGAACACTACGACCAACTGCGCCCCGCCACTACCGACGACATCAACCACATTATCGCCCTCATCCGCCCCATGGAAGAACAAGGCATACTCGTGCCGCGCAGCCGTGCCACGCTGGAACAAGAAATCGAACACTTCCACGTTCTCATGCGCGACAATACCATCATCGCCTGCGCCGCCCTCTACCCCTATCCGCAAGAACAGACCGCCGAACTCGCCTGTCTGGCAGTCGCTCCCGAATACCGCCAACACCACCGCGCCGACTACCTGCTCGCCGAACTGGAAAAACGCGCCCGCAGCATAGGACTGCGCAGCCTCTTCCTACTCACCACCCAAACAGGACAATGGTTTGAAGAACGCGGCTTCACGCCGATTGACATCAGCGAACTGCCGCAGAAAAAACAAGACAACTACAACCGCGCGCGCAACTCGCGCCCCTATCGCAAAACACTCTGAACAAGGACAGACAACTCATGGAAGACAAAGACATCAAAACCAACGACATGAAAGGCAAAGACGGCTGGCAGCGCATTATCAACGCCGCCCATTACTCCAAAGACGGCTTCATCGCCGCCTTTCGCCACGAAGCTGCCTTCCGCCAACTCAGCATCGGTAACGCCGTTTTATTCATCGCCGTATGGTGCCTCGACTTCAGCGCTGCCGAACGCATGATGCTCATCGCCGCCTCCTGTCTCTCCATCATCGTCGAACTCTTCAACACCGGCATTGAAGCGACCATCGACTACATTTCCTTGGAAAAACATCCGCTTGCCAAACGCGCCAAAGACGTCGGCTCCGCCGCGCAATTCATGGCAATGTGCCTAATCGGCATCTTATGGCTGATTGCCCTGTTCGGCTAAAGTTCGCTTAGCCGTATTGCCAGCACTTTTGAATAAAGATAGCATAAGGCACTCTGCCAGCCATCAGGAGCCGCCATGCTCTCTGTTTTCATCAAAAACCTGTCCGAAGCCACCCACCATGCTATCAAAATGCGTGCTCGCGCCGCCAGTCACAGCACGGAAACGGAAATCCGCCTGATTTTGGACAATATTGCCCGCAGTCAGCACAAGGTAAAATTAGGCTCGATGCTCGCCGCTATCGGTCAGGAATCAGGCGGCATGGATTGGGATAATCTGCGCGACAACAGCACCGAAGCGGCAGTCTCATTCGAATGATTCTGCTCGATACCAATGTCATCTCAGAACCCTTACGCCCGCAGCCCGATGCCTCTCGCCATTTACTGATATATAAAACAAATAGTTAATAGAAATATTATCAAAAATTATCGTTTTTCTCGCGTAAATATTGCTCATATAAAGCACCTATTGCATTCATATCACGATCTTTTGAAAGAATATCTAAATTATATATTTTTGCCGTAGCAAAATGAAACATATCAAATTGATATTTTTCAATATTTTTTTCACCACTCTGCTTTTGCTTTACTAGTTCTTGTTTTGCCCTATCCAAACGAAATAAATTTCTAGCCAAATCAGAAATATCATTATTTATTTCAATAGTTTGAATTTGTCTTAATGCTTCTTTTAGTTTCTTTAATCTATCTGTATCATTCCAATCTACGCCGCGCAAAACTTCATGACGAATCAAAGGTGTTAAAAAGAACAATGCCTCAGAGGCTTGCAACTTATCTTCGAAATCACGCAACACCTCGGCTTTTTTAGTTGAATCTGCTTTAGGATCTGCCAAATAAATCAGATAATTTGTATCTAATAAATACCCTTTCATTTACCACTCTCCAAGTTTGCCAATTCTTTCTGCACTAATTGTAATAATGCTTGTTTGGCTTCTCGCTGTCCCTCATCTTCTACCCATTTGATTTTTAATTTATTTAAATTAACATCAAAGGCATCGTCTAATAAATCAATAAATGAAACCGTACTTGGGTAATCAATTAATTTTGCATAAACTATACCATCTTGATGACGTTGCAAACGATAGGCTTCGCCATGATTTAACTGACTGATTACCAATGACGAATGAGTAGTAATAAAAAATGTTGTATTTGGAAACAATTGCTTTAACAAAGGAATAATCTTCACTTGCCATTGATTATGTAGATGACTTTCGATTTCATCAATTAATACATACCCCTGCACATTAGCAATTTGGCTTTCATTAGTAAAATAGCTATAACCGGCTATAATTGATTGAATTATTTTTAAAATTGATGAAAACCCGCTTGAAAGTTCAGACAACTCTCTTTTCTGTCCTTCTATTTGAATAAAAACACGATTATCACCGGATATCTGAATAAATTTGGAATCAATTCTGTCATCTACCTTATTCAATAAGAACAAAAGCGTAGTCAATTCAATTTCTCGATTATCTTCTTTTGCTTGATAAGGATTAGCAGATTGCGCTCTTTGCACGATCCATTCTTCAAGATCAACATCCATATTCAAATTTTTCAAAATTTCAGGATTACTATTAAATCCATTCAATATATATTTTATATAATTTTCCAAACGTTCTTTTTTATTACCAATATGACTGATACTTTGTCCATGCCTGGTAATTCTTCCTCGCTGCTGTGCAGAAAGATATACAAAGGGCAATGAATATTCTATATTTTTAAAAGGATTAATATCTTTGTTAAAACCCTTTATTACTTCAAAAGTATTTCCATCTAAATTCAATAATTTGAATGGAATAAAATTTGGATCCACCCAAAAAATCTTATTTTTTACAAAATTACTACTAAACAATAATGTACTAAATAAGCTTTCTAAAAACTTCGTTTTCCCTACGCCATTTTCACCAATAAAAGTATATACCCGCTGATTAGGCAGCAATGTAGCTTCTATTGTGCCCACGCCTTTCACTTGCTCAAAGCGTATCTTTTTATCTAAAGAAAATTCCATTATCTTCTCTCCTATAGGATTTTATTTAAACAACCATTTTACAACAATCAGCGTATCAATAGATATTTCTTCCGATTGCACGTTCCTATTATGATTACTCAATTGTTTACTCGCCACCTAGCGTGTTATTTACCGCCATTCCACTCAACTAATCTTCCGCTTAGCCGTATTGCTTCACCGCCAATATCAGCGTCTTATCCGCCAAAGCGCGGACAATATGGCGCTCGTTCGGTTCTAGGCGCGCAATTTGGTAGGGAATGAGTTCCTGACTGTCTTCGCCGCTGCGAATTTGCGCCCGTCCGCTCAGCATAATCAAGAGTACAATGGCATCTACCTGATAAGGCTGCATTTCATTGCCTTTTTGCATGACTAATTGCACCAATTCCTGCCGTTCGTCCTGCGCGATAATGCCGCCGAGAAAGGCTTGGGGGTCTATATTGACTATTTGCATTTCTGCTCCTTTCATTTTTATTTTAATCGGTTATAAAAAAACCGCCTGATGTCAAACAGGCGGTTATCTTGTAGCGCTTAAGAATTACAGCACATCGCGGCAATTCAAATCATCAAAAGATTGCTCCAAGCGCTTAGACATGGCTTCTTCCATTTTGCGCAGCCAGACGCGCGGATCGTAGTATTTTTTATTCGGCGCATCGGGTCCTTCCGGATTGCCTAATTGTCCTTGCAGATAGGCTTCATTGGCTTTGTAGAAATCTAAAATGCCGCTCCATGCCGCCCATTGGGTGTCGGTGTCGATGTTCATTTTAATCGCACCATAGCCGATGGCTTCGCGGATTTCTTCGCGACTTGAGCCTGAACCGCCGTGGAAGACGAAATCAATCGATTTTTCCGGCAAATTGCGTTCTTTAGACACAAATGCTTGCGAATCGCCCAAAATGGAAGGTTTTAATTTCACATTGCCGGGTTTGTACACGCCATGCACGTTGCCAAATGCCGCCGCTACGGTAAAGCGCGGGCTGATGGGATTCAATTGGTCATAGACGTAAAGCACGTCTTCAGGCTGGGTGTATAAGCGCGACTCGTCCACGTCCGAATTGTCCACGCCGTCTTCTTCGCCGCCGGTAATGCCGATTTCAATTTCCAGAGTCATGCCCATTTTGTCCATACGCGCCAGATATTCGCGGCAAATCTGCATATTTTCTTCGATGGATTCTTCCGATAAATCCAGCATATGAGAGGAAAACAGCGGTTTGCCCGTTTCGGCGAAATGTTTCTCGCCCGCCTCAAGCAGTCCGTCAATCCACGGCAATAATTTTTTCGCGCAGTGGTCGGTATGCAGGATAACCGGCACGCCGTATTCTTCCGCCAAAGTATGTACGTGTTTGGCACCGGCAATTGCCCCTAAAACGTCAGGACGCGCACCGCTGCTCGGCTTAATGCCTTTGCCGGCATAAAAGGCGGCGCCACCATTCGAAAACTGGATAATCACGGGCGCTTTAACACGCGCAGCTGTTTCCAATACGGCATTGACGGAATCGGAACCGACGCAATTGACCGCCGGAATGGCAAAGCCTTTTTCTTTGGCATAGGCAAAGATTTTTTGCACGTCGTCGCCGGTAACTACGCCAGGGTTCACGATATCTAACAGTTTAGTCATGGTTTTTCCTTAGTGAAGGGTTTGAGAAGCCGCCATTATAACGCTTTTACTATATTCATGTTGAAGGCTCTGCAAAACCTGATTTATTTTCGTCCCTTGCTTTGATGCCGCTTGACCACAGGCTCAATTTTGCTGCAGATTTCTTCCAAATGCAGGTCAATCAGATAAACCATCGACACGAATTGCCGGTCGCGCTCGCTCAATTCGCCTTGCGGAAAATTCAGGCGCCGCAGCGGTTTAAAGACGTCGTTTTCCAGTTTTTCGCGTTTTTCCAGCAAGAAGGAATAGCAGCGCATGCCTTCAATAATCAATTGTTTATCATCGGGTTTGGCGGCTAAATCCTGCGCCGTCTGCACGCAATTCTCCGCCACCGCATGCACCATTTTGACGTATTCAAAATGCGCTTTCACCAGTTTTTCGCTGCGGCTCTGCGCCCATGCCGGCAAGCATAAGCAGAAAAGAAAGATCAGGATTTTTTGCATCATTTCTGTGTTATCAATGTAGTTATATTTGCTTTTTTACTATCTCGAACAAGGATTGATACAGCGCTTTGGCAATAGACCAACTCTGATTCAAGGCTTCTGTCAAAGGCGCCGTATCCGTATCATGGAATAAGAATTCCCATGCGTTTTTTTCTTCATAATTCAGATATTTTTGCACAGTTTGCACTATAGGTTTATCAGGTTTATTCACAACAGCTTCTGCGCTTTCGGGCGACCACAGCCAGGGCTGCACACTCATGCTGTGATAAACCTTCAGCCATTGCGCTAAGATGTCTTGCGCTTGGGCTTGGGGCATCGCCTCCAATCGCAGCGTCACGCCTTCGTCTTTTTTATCGTCGCTAAAATTCACATAGCAAACGCCTTTCTGCGCCGGCGGTATATCATGGCTGCTTTGCCATAAGAGATGCCACAGCCATGCTTCCAGCCAGTATTTTGCCTTGCTCTTTCCTACCAATAGACGAAGCCAAGCTCGATCAGCATGGACGGGTAAGGCAGCGGCAATGCTGATGCCGGCACAGCTGCATTCCTGCGTGCGGACGGGATTATCCGCTGTCGTTGCAGCTGCGGCGGCAAATAAAGCCGCTTTGCGCTGCGCTATCTGCGCCTGCGTTTGCCTATGTTCCGCCCTTCCCATACGCCCGATCGGCAGAATAGGCAAGGCGGCTATGATGTCTCGATTTTCCGGGCTGTCCTCGCTATGAATCAACCGATGGCGCAATTGCCATTGTTCTAAGGAATCGAGAAACAGCGGCTCTCTGCCGAGATCTTGATGTTGGACGGAAGGCAAACGGATGTTTTGTTCGCGCAAATAGTGGCTTAGCGGTTTTTGCAGGGCTTTCACGATGCGCTGAAAATCAAGACTGTGGCGCGCATTTATTTTATTCTCGGCGACAATAGAAGGCAGGCAGCTGAAATTATAGTGCGTGAAATCCAACCAACTGTGCGCATCGAGGCTTTTTTCTTGCAAGAGAATGTGCTGCAATTCCTGCCATAAAGGCGCTGCCGCTTTGCCTTTTTCTTGCTCGGGATGAAAAGGATCGGCGCTGTGCGCGATATGGATATGCGCCTGCGGCACTTGATTTTCGCTTAAATAATTCAGCAGTTCCTGAATCGGCGCAGGCGGAATGCGCGCTTCGCCGTCGATGGGATCAACGGCGGTATAAAATAGCCAACAGGCGTCTTTTGCCGCACAAAGACAATGCAAGAAGGCGGCAAGGTCTTCATTGCGGCGTGAGCGGTCGCCTAATTGCGGCGACGCGATATCCAGCAAATTATAGCGGCGGTCCTGCACCGGCGTGGGAAATGCGCCGTTTTCCGCACCGAGAAAGACAATCAGGCGATAAGGCAGAGCTTGCAAGGCATTGAGCTGAGCAATGGTAATCACGCCGCTGGGTTCGGCGCTGATTTGCATACCGCTTAAAGATTCCGCTACCGTGCGCAAGATAAATTTAAAGGGCAGATCCGGTAATGCGCGCGCCGCCTCGCTGATAAGCTGCGATTTCATATGCTGAATATGCTTGTCAATCGCTTGATAGGCACTATTGTCAAGGGCATGCGCATAACGCTTATGCAAATGTTCTTCTAGTTTTTTCAGACCATCGCAGGGGTTTATGCGTTCGCCTTTGCCGGCGCGAATGGCATGAATTTCTTCGGCGAAGCGGCACAAGGCGTTTAAGGCGGCAAAAGCCTGATTGTTGATGGTGCTATCGGGCGCGACTTGTCCGGCATACAGCGGCACTGTCGGCATGGCATAGCCGGTGACTAAGCGGTCAAGGGCATAGCAGAAGCTGAAGCGGTAATCCTCATCGCTGAGCGTTTCCTGCAAATGCGCTTCGTCAAAGCCGCGGCGAAAACCTGCCTGCGCCAGTTTATCCAGCCAATAGAGCATGTCTTCATGGCTCAGCCCATAGGCGGCGCAATTATCCGGCAGCAGCAGCCATTGTTTGACCGCCGGAAAGCTGAAATCGCTGTCCGCCAAGGTGTAAATACCGCTGACTGCCTGCCATAGATTTTCCACCGCCGCCGTATTAATTCCCGTCAGACGTGTGGGCAGGGTGTAGCCGTCATAACTGCCTTGCTGAGGAAAAACGGCGCGCAAGGCATCTTGATGAGCGGCAACATCGGGCAGAAGAATCACAATATCGTCCAATCGCCGACTGCTGTCCGCATTCAGCCAACGCACAATCTCGCCGCGCAGCACTTCCAATTGGCGCAGCAAGCCGTGGCAGCCGTGGATTTTTAAAGAATCGTCTTCAGGCGAGGGATTGGGATTCAAGCTGACCGCATCATCGAGACGGCGGATGTCGTCCTGCAATTGTCCCAGCAAATGCGCGCTTTGCGACTCGGGAGATTGCAGATAGTCGATTTGCTCCGCCAATTGATTGACTTCTAAAAGTTTGAAGCGTTGCCGCTCTTGTTTGCCGAAGCGGGAAAAAAGATCATGTCCGCTGCTCAAATGCTGCTCTTCCTGTTGTTGCACAGGCAGACGGCGCAGCCAACGGCTATCGACAATATCGCTGAGCCGCTGATTGCTCACGCCGTATAAAAACACATAAACATCGCGCGAGCGCCCTAATGCCTGCAAAAAATCCAACATGGATTGATCCACATCCCGCGGCATAAAAATAAAAAGTTGCTCGGTCAGAATATGCGCCGGCAAACGCTGCTCTTGCGCCGCTGCAATAAATGCCTGAGTCAGTTCGGCATGTTGTTTTGCGGTATCGACAAAGCATTCTCTCCACAAAAAGGCTTGTGCTTGCAAGACTTGCTGATAATGCGCCTGCAACCACTCGGGCATGGCGGCAATGGCTTCGGCATCGGCGAAATCTGCCAAATCCAAGGAAGAATGCTGCACAAAATCATCCAACCATTGCGGACGCATCGCAAGGTAATCATTGAAAATTTTTGCCGTTTCTTCGGCATAAGCCCATAGACGCTGTATTTGCGTGTCGCTTAGCGCCGCCTGTCGTCCCAAACCGTTGAATAAGGCTTGCAAAGCAGGATGTAAAGCATGTTGCTCATCTTGCAATATGTTTTGCGCCTCATTCAGTAAATAGGCGAACAGCTGCCAACGCATCATGGCATTGGATAATGGCGGCGGCAGGGTCTTCGTCGGATATTGGGCGCAAAACAGGGCTTCTTGGGCTTGATGCGCATATTCCCGCCACAGCAGATAGCGCATCCGTGCGGCAATGCCTTGTTGCTGCGCAAAGCGCTGTTCCAACCAATCCGCCACGCTCAAATTGGGTACAATCACAAAGCTGTTCGCAAAGACGGAAGGATTGTTCTGCTGATAAATCTTGATACATTCATCGGCTAATGTTTCGAGATCATTTGCTTGGCGGATACTTAACATGAGGGCGTTTCTCTCTGACTGATCAATTGCCAGTCTTGATCGAAGCGGCGCTGCGGATAATGCGGTTTGCTCGGATAAGGCAAAGGGGCTTTACGGCTTAGGCAGCGAATGATTTCTTCCTGTGTCCACAGGCGGAATTCGGGCTGCGCATCGATTCCCACATCCAGCGCCGCACCCGGCAAAGCGATGCTGCCGTGGGTGTGTCCGTACAAATGCCAAGCGCCGCGCTGCGCATCGCGCCACTGCGTCAAAGGATAATGACACAGTACAATGCGGCGACCCCGCCAATTCAATTCATGGTAATCCTTAATCCACACAAAACGCTCGCGCAAATAAGGGTCCTCAGCCAAGGCATCGTCGTGATTACCGCGCAGCAGGCAAATCTCGCCGTTCAGCTCAGCGAGAACGCGATAGGTTTCCGCCAAGCCGCCGAAAGACACGTCGCCCAAATGGTAAACGCGGTCGCCCTTCTGTACTTGGCGGTTCCAAATGCTGATGATGGCGCGGTTCATCTCTTCGGGCGAGGCGAAAGGGCGCTGGCAATATTTGATAATATTGCGATGAAAAAAATGCGTATCGGAGGTAAAAAACAGGCGCACGGCGTATCCTTTATGATATTTGCGCCATGATAACATTAAGTCCGTTTCGCGGCATATTCAGGCGGCTTAATAGGCGGTTTTAATCAATATATCGCGAATAATATGGAAATGGTCGTCATGAAAGCGGCGAGCGTCCAATGATTGCACATCCTGCCATAGCGCTTGCGCCGCATCATCTGCACCAAGCGGCGGCGGCAAATCGATATCGTCAGGAATGCGGAAATAAAAGACTTGCGTAATGATGCGTCCGCGCGCGCTGCGCTCCGGCGCATCATAAATGCCGCGATGGCGCAGAAACTGCCGCCATGCTTGGGGATTCACACCCAAGCCCGTTTCTTCGCGCAATTCGCGCAAACAGCCCTCAAAGCCCGTTTCATGAGTTTCTAAAAAACCGCCCGGCAATGCCAGCAAGCCTTTGCCCGGCGGATTGCCGCGCTCTACCAGCAGCACCCGACCGTGATGCACGACCATGGCATCCACGGTGGCTAAATTCACAGGATAAGGCACTTGCGCCCACAGGGCTTTTTCCTGCTGAATTTGCCGATATTCCGCATGTAAATCGGTAAAATGCACGCTTTGTCGAAAGCGCTGCAATAATTCGCGTGCCGGTGCTTTCAGCGGCGCATCCGCCGCTAAAGCTGCCTCCGCGTCCTGCGCGAAAAAGGCTTGGCGGATAGGCGTGGCGCTGATGCCGTCAAAATTCGGCAAGGCAATGTAGCGCCATTGCGGAAACAGCGAAAGGTAAAAAGAACTGGCGTCTTTTTGATGTCCAATCAGGGCGATATCTTCCTGCGCCACGCCCAAGCGCTGCGCAGTGCCTTGCACCTGCGTTTGCACATGCAGCATCCAGCTGTGGTCGTCATAGGGATAATCGTCCAGCGGCGCGAAATGCAGGCGCGATTGCTCGGCAGGCAAAGTCGCGCGAATCATTTCTTCGCGCTCTTCAAGACTGAAAGGGTTTTTCAAACTGCGCGGCGTATTGGCGGAACCAAGCAGAATCAAGAGTTGCTCGGCTTGCGCCAAAGCCGCCCGCACCATTTGCTCATGCCCGTGATGAAAGGGCTGAAAACGCCCGATGAAGATGCCGAGGCGGAAAGGTTTAGTCATCGATTTCCATGTCTTCAAAGAACATAAAATCAACAGAATTTTCATCTAATTGATTGCGGTGCGAGGGGCGCAAAGGCGGAATCGGCGCGGCATTGTCTTCTGCCGCTGTTTCTTCCATATCCAGCCCTTCCAGCGCCAGAATGTCTTGTGGCAGAGCTTCTTCTTGCGCATCGCCGAAAGAAAAATCGTATGCAGTGCCACCCGCCGTTTTCGTGCCGCTATCGGCACTGCTTTGCGCGGTCTGTTCTGCCATTTCCGCCATTTCCGCTTTTGCCGCCAAGGCTTCGATCAGGCTCATACCGGCAAAGGGCGAATTTGCCGCAGCGGCGGCATCGGCTTCTTGCTGCGCGGCGCGGATTTGCTCGGCTTCGGCTTTGCGGTGGCTGAGATAATAATTAAACGCCGCATCGAGGGTGTCGTTTAACTGCGTTTGGGTAATCGGACGCACAAGGGCGGCGAAAATTTCTTCCTGCGCTTCCAGCTCGGCGATTTCTTCTTTGCTCTGCGATTGGGTAACGATCATGGTGACCAAATCGGGGTGCAGATGTTTGAGCGCCAGCACGACGGGGTAGATGTCCTGCTGTTGGAAATGCACATCGCAAATCATCACGCCGACATCGCATTCCGCCAAAATATCCATCGTGGTATTGAGATCTTTGCCCCAGTGAATGCGGTAGCGGTCGCCGAAGACTTGGCGGAAACGGTTAAAAATCACTTCGCTTTCATAAAGCAAAATGATGTTGCGTGCATCAGTAGCGGTATTCATAGCGGTTGTTTATCCCATACAAGCGGTCTAGAAAGGAATATCGTCGTCGTCAAAATTGCCGCTCATGCCGGCATCGGGATTTTGCGGTGCAACAGGGCTTTGCGGCAGGGCGTTATTTCTAGCTTTGGGCGCGGATTGGCGCGGGGCTTGGGCGTAGTCGTCGGAATACGGCGCACCTTGATGCGCATAATCGTCGTGCCGGGCATATCCGCCGCCTTGCGCATTGCCGCGCGAATAACCGCCGCCTTGCGGCGCATGGTATTGGTAAGGGTCGTCAAGCGGCGCAGAACCGCCGGAACGTGAATCCAGCATTTGCATATTATCGACGATGATTTCGGTGGAATAGCGGTCAATGCCGTTTTGATCCGTCCATTTGCGGGTTTGCAGGCGCCCTTCCACATACAGTTTGCTGCCTTTACGCACAAATTTCTGTACCACGCCTGCCAAGCCGCGATAAGCCACGCAGCGATGCCATTCGGTTTTTTCGCGGTCTTCGCCGGTGTTGCGGTCTTGCCATGTTTCGCTGGTCGCCAAAGAAAAATTGGCGACCAAATCGCCATTTTGAAAAGTACGGCATTCCGGGTCTGCGCCCAAATTGCCAAGTAAAATCACTTTATTAACGCCTCTTGAAGCCATGTTTTTCCCTATATTTGCGGTTAAATTCAGCGCAATAGTGTATCGCGTTTGCCCACCCAAAGTAAAACCGAAGCGGCAAGGGCGGAGAATAATAATAAGGCGATAAATACTGCATAAGCATGGCTGTGCTGCAAAAGCCAGCCGCTCAATGCCGCTCCGATAAAACTGCTGAGAAATTGTACGGTTGAGAAAATCCCCATGGCTTTGCCGCGGCTATTGGCATCGGCAAATTGGCTGACCCAATGCGGCAAGCCTGTTTCCAAGCGGTAGAAACCGATAAAGAAAATCGTCAGCGCCAAGGCCAATCCCCAGAAGCCGAAGCCGCATGCCAGCAAGGCATAGCCGATTGCCATGAGTATAAAAGAGACGCCGAAATTCAGCGGATGCGCAGCGGCTTTATAGCGCATAAAGCCTAAGGCAATCAGATTCGCCGGCAGATACAGCCACCAATGCTGCACCCGCTCCAAGCCGCCGTCATTAACTAAAACGGAGGGCAGAACGGTAAAGGTACCGGTAAAGGTCGCATGCAGCATCCCCACCGCAAAACATGCCTGCCACAGTTTTTTGCCCGCATATTGCTCGCCGCTGATGTGCGCGGTGCCGATTGCAGGCAGGCGCCAAGCGGCAAAGATCGCCAACACGACCAAGGCGGCAATCACCCAAAACAAGCCGTCAACGCCGCCGACCCAAGTCGAGACAATCGGACCGAGAATTAAAGCCAGCACGAATGCCATCCCGATAGAACCGCCGATGACCGCCATGACGAAACCGCGTTTTTCAGGCGGCGAAATGTCGGTGGCATAGGCAAGCGCAACGGAAGAAATCGCGCCCATGCCCTGAACGGCGCGCCCGACAATCATCATCGCAATCGAATCCGCCAACGCCGCGATGACCGAGCCCAGCAAAAATAAACCCAAACCAATCAGCATCATGCGTTTTCTGCCGAAGCAGTCGGATAAATGCCCGAAAGGAATTTGCAAAAGCCCCTGCGTCAGCCCGTAAGCACCTAATGCCAAGCCGATTAGAAAAGGTGTCGCGCCCTGCAATTCCGTGGCATAAAGGCTGAATACCGGAAAAATCATAAACATGCCCAGCATTCTTGAGACGTAAATGCCCGTCAATATGCCCAAACCGCGCCGCCAATCTCTCATATCCATACCCATACCCAAAATCAAAACCCCGCATTCTAACAAAATTTGCGATTTTTCCTGAATAATCATCCAAGACTGGACAAAGAAGCCGCAAGCCCATACCATAAGCCGCGACTTGTCGGGGTGCTTTATGCTGAGAAATACCCGTTGAACCTGATTCAGTTAATACTGGCGGAGGGAACAAGCCTCTCCGCTCCTGCACGGAGGATATATGAACCACTCTCACCCAATCGCGCTAAGCATTGCAGGCTCGGACAGCGGCGGCGGCGCAGGCATTCAAGCCGATATCAAAACCTTTTCCGCCTTAGGCGTTTATGCCGCCAGCGTGATTACCGCCGTTACCGCCCAAAACACCCGCAGCGTCAGCCATATCGAGCTGCTCTCCGCCGAAAGCATTCGCGCACAAATTCAAGCCGTACTACAAGACATCAAACCGCAGGCGATTAAAATCGGCATGCTCGGCGATGCACCGATAATCCATGCCGTTGCCGATGCCTTGGCTGAATTTGCACCGCTGCCGCTGGTTTTAGATCCTGTAATGGTCGCAAAAAGCGGCGATACCCTGCTCAATCAGCAAGCCATCAGCGCCTTAAAAAGCCGTCTGATTCCGCTAGCAAGCCTCATCACGCCCAATCTGCCCGAAGCCGCCGTACTGCTCGGGCGCGACAGCATATCCTCAGGCGACGAAGAAGCCGCGCAAGCCCTGCTTAAGCTGGGCTGTCAAGCCGTACTGCTTAAAGGCGGACACGGAAGCGGCGACACCTTAAGCGACCTTCTTCTTGACGCACAAGGCAAGCAGACGTTCAGCAGTCCGCGTCTGCCGACTAAAAACACCCATGGCACCGGCTGCACCTTCTCCGCCGCCATCGCCGCAGGACTGGCAAAAGGACTGCCGCTTGCCGACAGCGTCGCCCAAGCCCACCGCTACCTCGCCACCGCCGTTGCCCGAGCCGACAGCCTACACATCGGCAGCGGACACGGACCTGTGCATCATTTTCATCATTACTGGTCATGTTTCAACACACAGGACGACACATAAAGCCTTGCCTTGAATGGAAGCGCTTACTGCCGCTTCCAATGAAATTCTAGCGCCATAAATGAAGGAATTTTTGATGAATGCCATCTGCCTGAACAATCTCAGCATTCGCTACGGCAATCGCTGCATCTTGCACAATATCAGCCACTGCTTTGCCGCCGCCCAATGGCACCTCATTCTCGGACGCAGCGGCATAGGCAAAAGCACTCTGCTGCATGCCATCGCCGACCTGTTGCCGCAAAATGCCGACATCAGCGGCAGCATTACTACCGCCGCAGGCGATGCCCTGCAAGGCAAAATCGCTTACATGGCGCAGCACAACGATCTCCTGCCTTGGCTATCTCTCCAAGAAAACGTCCTGCTCGGCGCACGACTGCAAGGCACAGCCAAAGACTATCCGTGTGCCGCCGCCTTACTTGCCGCTTGCGGACTGGAAGAATATGCCGCCGCCAAACCGCGCCAACTCTCAGGCGGACAAATCCAACGCGCCGCCCTCGCCCGCACCCTGATGCAAGACCGCCCCTATGTACTCATGGACGAACCCTTCTCCGCCCTAGACGCCATTACACGCTACGAACTGCAAAACCTCGCCCTGCAACTGCTCAGCGGCAAAACCGTCATTATGATAAGCCACGATCCTGCCGAAGCCCTGCGCCTTGCCAACAGCCTGCACATACTCACGCCCGCCGCCTTACAGCCCGTCGCCCTGCCCGACAGCCGCACGCCACGCGCCCTCGATACACAAGGCTTGGCACAGCTGCAAGAACAACTCATACAACAACTCCGCCATGCTTAAGTCTCTTCTACGCCCCCTCATCACCTGTGCCGGACTGCTGCTGCTCTGGCAAATCATCATCTGGTTCAGCCACACCCCGAGCTACCTCCTGCCGCCGCCGGAACGCGTTTTAACGCGCCTGTGGCACAGCCGCAGCCAACTCCTCCACCATAGCGGCATCACCGCTTTGGAAATCCTGCTCAGCCTCTTTATCGGCATCATCTTGGGACTGCTGACCGCCCTTGCCCTGCAATACAGCCGCCTGCTGCGGCAATGGTTTTTGCCCCTCATGCTCATTTCCCAAGCCATACCCGTCTATGCCCTCGGACCTATCCTCATGCTCTGGTTCGGCTACGGACTGCTGCCCAAAATCATCATCACCGTTATCATCATCTACTTCCCTATCGCCACCGCCGCCTATGACGGACTGCGCCACACGCCACCGCACTACCTCGCCCTAGGCAAAACCTTAAACGCCGGCGCAATCGCCGCCCTTATCCATATCCGCCTGCCTGCCGCCCTGCCCGCCTTTGCCAGCGGCATCCGTGTTGCCGCCGCCATCGCCCCCATCGGCGCACTCATCGGCGAATACGTCGGCGGCAGCGCAGGACTGGGCTACCTTATCCAATACGGCATCAACCGCAGCCAAACCGACCTCGCCTTCGCCGCCCTTTTCGTCATCACCGCCCTTACCCTCATTATCTACTACAGCATCGACTTTATCTTGAAAAAACTCATCAACTGGTAAACAAGGAGACACTCCATGAAAAAACTGCTCTTAGCTGCCGCTCTTAGCGCCGCCCTGCCCGCCCAAGCCGCCGACCGCCTCAAACTCATGCTCGATTGGTTCATCAACCCCGACCATGCCGCTATCATCGTCGCCCAACAACAAGGCTACTTCGCCGCCCAAGACCTCGAACTGGAAATCATCGAACCCTCCGACCCATCCATTGCGCCGCGCATGGTCGCCGCCGGCAAAATCGATCTGGCGGTGGACTACCAACCGCAACTCTACCTCCACGCCCAAGAAGGACTGCCGCTCATGCGCGTCAGCACCCTCATCTCCACCCCGCTGAACAGCATCATCGTCAAAGACGACAGCGGCATCCGCAGCATTGCCGACCTCAAAGGCAAAAAAATCGGCTACTCCGTCGTCGGCGTTGACGAAGCCATGCTCACCCCCGTACTTGCCACCGCCAAGCTCAGCCTAAAAGACGTAGAACTGGTGAACGTAAACTTCTCGCTCTCGCCCTCCGTCATGAGCGGACAAGTCGATGCCGTCATCGGCGGCTTTCGCAACTTCGAACTCTACGAAATGCAAAGCCACGGACACAAAGGACGCGCCTTCTATCTTGAAGAACACGGCATACCCAGCTATGACGAACTCATCATCATCGCCCATAAAGACCATGCCCGCGCCGACAGCGTCCGCCGCTTCAATCAAGCGCTGGAACAAGCCGCGCAATACATCCTCAACCACCCCCAAGAGGCATGGCAAAGCTACATCAGCTACAAAAGCGAACTCGACGACGACACCAACCGCGCCGCATGGCAGGAAACCCTGCCGCGTCTAGCCCTGCGCCCCGCCGCCCTTGATAACAACCGCTACCGCCGCTACGGAGAATTTATGCAATCCATCGGCTTGATTGAAAAAGCCCCTGCGGTGGAAAATATCGCCCTTGAGCCCTAAACCATAAATACAAGCCTTTCATGTTAAAAACCGTCGCATGACAACATGCCGACGGTTTTTAAATAAATTGCATTCGAAATATCAATTATGCTAGCCAAGCATTTATGTCCGATACAAAATCCATATCAATAGCAACAAAAAACGCTAAAAAATCATTTTTAAAACTCATAAGCAAATTTCAACCAAAACTCCCGACCTGCAGTATAGGCATTATCTCTTGAAGAAATCGGATAATGGGTTTTTCGTACATAATTCAATACATTTAACACATTGCCTTGTATATAAAACCGATGATTATATATATCGCTTTGCCAACGCAAAGCGATATCCCATTGCACATGACTGCCGTAATCATAACTGCGGTAACGGTCAATCCCCATTAAAGGATCATCAATCTCTTCATAACCTTTAATCGGCGCTTTAATATATACGTCATTCGACCAATCAATACCGCTATCAGGCATATACATATTCAAACCCAAATGCAGCTGCCAATCTTCCCGACTGCTATTGACTTTTCTCACCATATCCGCACGGCTCATCAATTTACCGTCCAAATAAACCTGCTGATTCGGATTTCCCACGTCGGCGCGACTCGAATCCAACCAGTCCAAGCCTAATGTGGTTTTCCAATAAGTATTGCCAATCTGCCAAGGCTCTTTATTTTCTATTTCCACCGTATAAATCCGATTGCTGAAATCCCTGCCGTTAGCATAATAATTAAAATCTTTATCATCTTTTTTCATGATAATCCGATCATTATTCTGACGATAAATATAGCCTAATTTCACATTCAAATTAGAAATCTTTTGCTCATATCCCAGAGAAAACTCATCGGCATAAGGCGTTTTCAAACGACCGCCGTCTTTATATTGGCGAGAAGCATCTTGATGAATCTTTAAAATATCTTCAGTCAGCTTTAAGGCTGCAAAAGAGCGACCGTAATAGCGGTTCGCGCCGATTGTCCATTGACTTTGCGCATTCGGCTGATAGCGCAGCACCAAACGCGGAGCAATATTGGTATTTTTCAAATAATCGTCGCGTTCCGCACGCAATCCTGCACGAAATTCAAAATTCTTCCAAGAAATTAAATCTTCCGCATAAAGCGCCGCATTCTGATAATCGGTTTTCGCCCTACCTGCCGGCGTATGCAAAGCATCGGCAAATAAGAGCGAGCCGTCGAAAAGATAAGTCTTCACCGACGCATCGACCGCCTGCGGACGATAAAAATCATAATCCGTTTTCTGATAAATCCCGCCCACAGAAACAGAATGCTCGCTGTCGCCTATAAAAAACGGCTGAAAAGCATATTCCGTCGAAAAATGCAGATTATGCTGTTTTAAGCGGCTGTCGCCATAACCGCCCTTCTCATAATTGTATAAAGGATCAAAAGTATTCTCATCTAATACCGATATGATTTCCGCTTTATGCGCATTAGATTGGCGCTTATCCGTAAAAACATCATAAGCCAAAGTATTTGTCCATGTTCCGCTTTCCGCCTCATGCACCCAAGCAAAAGTAACGCCGTAAGCCTGATGATAATCTTTGGCATTGCCATCGATATTATCGGCAAAATATTTATTCTCGAAATAATTAGAATAACGCCATGATAATTCCAAGCGATTATTATCATTTATTTGCCAATTAACATTCAATAAAGCATTATCTGATTGCCGCTTGTGGTTTTCTTTTACCAATTGCGTATCCGGCATAAGACCGATCAAACGATTTTGCGCAATATGGGAATGGCGGCGACTTGCAGCAAAAACCATGCCCATATTATCCCTAATGCCTTTTTCAATGATTACATTCATATCTTGTTTGCGATATTCAGGCTGCAAAGCGGCAACTCCATTGCTTTCAGGACGAACGCGCGCAAAAACATCGCCGGCATATTTGCCGGCATTAAGCGCCGCCCAATCCGAAGCCGTAGTACGGTAATGAAATTTAAACCTGTCTTCTCCGGAATACTGCTTGGTTTTCGCAACTAAGGCGCCACCCATAAATCCGCCCAAACTGGCGGAAATATTGCTGTCTTGCACTTCGACCGCCGACAGCATATCCGCATCAAAAAAATATCCCTGTGTGTGGCTGATATTGGGCAAAACCTGCATCGCCCCATCAAAAATATCGCTTACCGTCAATTCATTGTTCAGATTAACATTATCTACAAAATAAGCGGTTTGATTGGCATCTGCACCATTAATCGAAAGCCATTCCGGCATAATCTCGCCGCGCTGCACACCATTGCTGTCGCTTTTCTCATAGCGCACATGCACATTGCTTTTTACATAATCGCTGATATTGCCGTTACCTACCGGCATAATTTGCATATCGTCATTGTCAATCGTTTGTGCGGAAGTTAAAGACTTATTGCGTTCGCCGTAAACCACGATTTCCGACAATAAAATGGGCGCAGTTTCCTGCACATAACGCAGCTGTAAAATAGAATTTTCTGAAGAAATATTAGAATCTTGTGCTTTCACAAGCAGCGGCATTGTGGCAAATCCCATCATTGCGCCGAATATTGCCGCACTTAAATTTTGCTCGCTAAAATAAGGAGTTATCATAAAGGCCTCTTATGTCGGAGAAGCGCGTATTATAAACAATTCATTAAATGAAAGTAACTATTATTTAGATAATCAACAAATCACTTAACTTATTGTTTTTATTTGCAAAATTGATTTTCAACACCATGCATGACTAAACTATTTTTATTGCTCAGTATGAGCTCGAGCACAGGAACACAACACTTTTAAGCTTTTAAAAAAACATACATAACAGCACTTTACAAAACACCCTAGATGTAATCTGCAATAATTTCTCTCTCACTTATAAAAAACACATGATTTTTCTTGAAAACGAGCATACATTCACGGTAAATTAATTCTGTTTTTATGCTTTAAGGGATAATATTATGAAAAAATACAGAATGATTTTATTATTAAGCGGCCTTTTGAGTGCGCATATAACGGCGCAAAACACGCCGCGTGCAGAAAAAATCATCGTATATAAATAGATAGAAAACGGCATTGTGCATTATGCCAAAGTTCCGCCGCGCGACATAAAAAACTATATTTTATTAAATGAACAAGGTATGCAGATTGATAAAGAAAAAATATCGGACATTTCCTCATCGCCTAATATCCAACATGCAGAAATAAACGATATAAATCCTGAAAATATCATTATTACCAGTATAGAACGCTGCAATGCCGCTTTTTACGATTTATCAATTTTAGACAGCCAAGAAAATACTGAAGGAATTTATACAAATGATGCCGATGGCAATCCTGTCAAACTCTCTCAAGCAGAAATCGCCGCTCACCGGCAAAAAATCGAGCAATTGATTGAAGAACTTTGTCAGGATCAATAAATAAACCGCGCATGTTTAAGCAGAAGAATTAAGCAAATATTATAGCTTCTTCAGATTAAAATGAGACAATAAAAATTTTCAACATATTGAAAAATATTTCAATATGTTGTTTAAGGCGTATCATTTTAATCTGAAGAGACTATATATTTGCGCTGTAAAATGCAAAAGCCGCTTGCAGGGAAGCGGCTTTTGATATTAATGTTCAGATAATTTCTTAAAAAATTCCCTGAATTTGTTTACCAAAATCATCTAAGGTGTTCTTACGCGAATCCACCTCTTGGTCATTAGACTTCCTGCGAAACCAAAATATTGTTAAACTCATACGATGAATTACGAAAATAGCAAAAGTCTTACAGATGTCAAATTTAAACGATTGGTAGGTGTACAAAGAGAAACATTTGCAAAAATGTTACAAATTCTCCATTAGGCTTACGCTCAAACACATCAACGTGCTGGTCGTATCCCCAAATTGTCATTGGAAGACTTACTCATGGCAACTTTGCAATATTTACGAGAATACCGCACATATGAACAAATTGCTGCCGATTTTGGTATACATGAAAGCAATCTTATCCGCCGCAGCAAATGGGTGGAAG
>NZ_JBXGGR010000057.1:0-10803 GCF_056855035.1 Suttonella sp. | reverse complement strand
CTGCGTTCTAATTCAGGATCGGAAAGACTGTGCCATTGTCCCAACAATATTGCACGAAACATCGGCAACAACGGATAAGCAGGACGACCGCCGTGGTCGCGCAAATCAGCCACTTTTTTACTAGCAAGAGTGTGTTCAATGGCTTGCCAATCGAGCAGTTGGGTGATTTTAAGCAAGGGGAAACGGTCAGCGTATTGGTTGAGCAGGGTTTGGGCGGAGTGGTAGAAGAAGCTGCTCATGGAAAAATCCTCTAAATTCTGGGTTGGGGGAATTTAGAGGACTTTTTGGGGTTTTGCAAAGGTTTCTTCCTGTGGATTTGTAACTCTTTTTGATTTCTTTAACTATATATTGATTATCAGGCGGGCGATTGTCCGCCTTATGTTATTTAAGAAAGCAGGCGATCCATTTCTTCCAATGCTTTGTGTCCGATTTCCGGAATCCAGCGTTTGACCATAAAGAAAGAGCCGATACAGCAAATGCCGTAGAAAACATAAGTCGGCCCCAAGCCCAAATGCGCCAGCATCGGCGGAAAGCTCCACGTTATAGTCAAGGAAATGAAAAAGTGGTGCAGTAATGCTGCTAACAGGTAGCGCAGAGAGTACGGCGAGATGTGTTTAAACTGTAACTCTTTTTGAATTCCTTGACTATACCATGACATTGCCGATCCAATTGGCGCAAACGGCAATGCCTAAAGCGGTGGTGCGGATTTTATTCGGGAATATTTCGCCCAAGACCACCCACATTGCCGGTCCCCAAGTGCCGCAGAAGAAAATATAGAACACATGCGCGCTAATCAATGCCAGCCATGACAGATGAGGCGCTAAGACTAAGCCCGTATCACCCTGTTTGGCATAGAAAAAGATAAATCCCGTTATCCATAGCGAGATGCCCATGCCGACATAACCTGCCAAGAGAAGTTTTTTACGCCCGATTTTGTCAATCAACAGCATGCCGACGACGGTCATCAAGACGCCGATAATCGTTGTGCCGATGGGCACGGCGAAGGATAAACCTTGTGAGAAGCCCACCGCCGCCCATAAGGACGAGGCGTAATACAAAATAATATTGATACCGCTGAATTGCGCGACGAAGGCAAAACAAATGCCGACCCAAACCACCGGCACGAATAAGGTTTTGGGCGACAGCACATTTTTTATCGCCACAATGTCGTCGGGATTGCCCAAACTGGCTTGGATTTCGCGGATTTTCTCTTCCGGCTGCTGCTCGCCGCCGTAGCGGATTAAAATTGCCTGCGCTTCGTCCAAGCGGTTTTTCGCCACCAAATAACGCGGCGATTCGGGCAATTTCAGCGCCGTCACGCCATACAGCAGCACCGGCAGCAGCTCGATTAAGAGCATCCAGCGCCAAGCGACAAGATCGCCTCACAGCTCGGCATTAGGAGAGCCTTTTGCCTGCGCAAAAAGATAATTGGAAATGAAAGAAAACAGCAATCCCATAGCAATCGCCAATTGCTGCAAACTGCCCAAGCGACCGCGCAGATGCACCGGCGAAACTTCTGCGATATAAGCCGGTGCGATAACCGCCGCAATACCGACGCCGACACCGCCGACCAAGCGCCATAGCGCAAAACTCCATAAACCGCCCGCCAATGCCGAACCGATTGCCGAGACGGAAAACAGCAATGCGGCAATCAGCATGACTTTCACACGTCCGAAACGCGCTGCCGCCAGTCCTGCATACCAAGCCCCGATTGCTGAGCCGATTAAGACCGACGCCACCGCAAAGCCCAATTGCGACTCGCTCAAGCCGAAGCCGTGTTCGACGCTGCGAATCGATTCCACCGTGCCGCTGATGACCGCCGTGTCGAAGCCGAATAGAAAGCCGCCCAAAGCGGCAATGACGGCGATATAGATTACTGCCATGGTATCGGCATGATTGTCTTTTGCTTTCATCATGTTCTCCTTTGCTGACTTAACCATTCCAATATGCCCGTTTCATGTTCGAAGCAGGCGTTTTCATACATCATCAAATACACGCCGTGCGCATTTACCGCCTGATTTTGCACCTGTACTGCTGCGGGAAAATCGCTACGCAGCGGATAATTTCTTGCCTGCAAGGACTGCGCCCATTGCTGCGAAGGTTCAATCGGGGCGACCGTATCGCCCTGCGCATGCACAAGCCACAGCGGCACGTCGCTGCTAAATTCTGTCGCATCGGGCAATGCCGCCGGACAAGCCAGCGCCGCGGCGGCAAAATACTGCGGCGCAGCAGCTAATAAACGCAAAGACTGATAAGCGCCCATAGAAGCGCCGATAAGATAAATGCGGCGGCGGTCAATACGGGGCTCAAATGCCAATACTTGTTCGATAATGGTCTGCAAATCCGCTGTGTAATCGCGTGCCGCGCGGCACAGGCGCTGATTGAAAACAAAATTATCTAGCCAATAAGTCGGGCATTGCGGCACTAGAACAAAAGCCTCCGGGAAATACGGCTGCATATCGGCGCCGAACATCCAATGCGCCATCTTATCCGCCAATAGCGGACTGTGAATTTCTCCGCCGCTGTCGCCTTCGCCGCCGCCATGCAGACAGATAATCAAAGGCGCGGCTTGCTCTGACGCATTGGGACTATGCAGAAAATAGCGTATATCGCGGTAGGCGTATTCTTGAAATGTGTCTAATGCCGAAATACGCGGCGGCAAAAGGCGCAAGCGCAGTTTTTGTCCGTGCCACAGTATCCGCCATTGCACTTCAACCGAACGCTGGGTAAAGGCATCGGCATCAAAAAACTGGTATTTGCGCGCAGCGCTAAATTCATGAGCGGCAAAAGACAAATAATAGCCGCCGTCTGCCAGCGGCGCGACGCTTGAGATGGGCAGGGCTTGCCAAGAGGAAGCCGTATTTTTACTGCATAGAAAGACTTGCAGATGCCGAGCATCAAAATCACTCGGCAGGCGGGCAAAATGCAATTCGAGAGCTGCAAACTGCGCGCCCAAGGCGGAAATGTCAACAATCGGACGGCATTGAACATCCATAACATGCGGATAAGACGACATATTCCCTCCTATGATTTGCAGGTATCATAGCAATTCCCCATGTGGATGCCTATGGGGAGGAAAGATAAAATTTTCTATAAAAAACAATGATAAAAATTAAACAACTGTTTCTTTAAAAATATGTTTTTAATGGCTTTATTTTTCTGCCACGTCTTCAAATTTGACCGAGACCAAACGTGATACGCCCGGTTCGCTCATGGTCACGCCGATTAGGCGGTCGCAAGACTGCATAGAGCGCTTATGGTGGGTAATCATGATGAATTGCGTATTGAGCGACATTTCGCGCAATAGGGCGCAGAGGCGACCGACATTGGCATCATCCAACGGCGCGTCGATTTCATCCAGCAGGCAGAAGGGCGCCGGATTGAGTTTGAAGAAAGCAAATACGAGGGCAACCGCGGTAAGCGCTTTTTCTCCGCCGGATAACACGCTGAGATTTTTAACCTTTTTCCCCGGCGGACGTACCACTAAACTGATGCCGGCTTCCAAAATATCGCCTTCTGTCCATTGCATTTTGCCTTCGCCACCACGAAAGAGAAGGGGGAAGAACTCGCTGAAATAGGCATTGACGCTGTCAAAGGTACTGCTGAGGCGGCTGCGCGTTTCATTGTCTAATACGGCAATCGCCTGCGTGAGCATATTGAGGGTATTGCGCAAATCTTCGCATTGCTGGTGCAGACTTTGATATTCGCTGTCGCTTTGCTCGAAGGCTTCGACGGCGGCGAGATTGACCGCGCCCAGTTTGTCCATCGCATTTTTTAAGCCGCGAATCCGCGTATTGAGCGCATTTTCATCTATTTTTTCATCGGCGGCGAAAGCGATAATCGGGCGGTCGTCTTGTTGGATGGCGGCTAATTGCTGCTGCAATTGATTTTCCAGATTCTCCAGACGCTCATGGCGGTTGTCCAAACGTTCTGCGGCGAGCTGGCGCGCGTGCACACCGGCGCTTTGCCGCTCTTTGGCGTCTTGCAGGGCAATTTGGCTGCTATCCCAAGCGGCGAGGGCGCTTTGATAGGCGGCTTCGCTGTCTTCATTGATTAAGCGGCTGTTTTCAAGACTGAGTTGCTGTTCTTCCATTAAGTATTGCAATTCTTCCGCTTCCTGCTGCCAAGTCTCGATTTGGCGGCGGTTGTCCTGAATTTCGCGGGTCAAGCGTTGCTGTTGACGGCTTTGCGCTTCGATTTGCGTTTGCAGAGTGTGAATGTCTTGGGCAATCTGCTGACGGACATTTTCCTGTTCGCGCAGCGCCGTTTGCGCTTTTTTCAATGCTTCATTCGCTTGGTCGCGCGCCTGTTCTAAGCTGCCGATATCGCTTAAATGGGCGCTTTCGCGCTGCGCTTCCGCCAGTTCCTGCTGGGCATCTTGATAAACTTGCTCGGCGGCGGCAATGTCTTCTTGCAGGGCAAGTCGCGCCTGTGCTTCTTTGGCGCGCAAATTGCGCTGATGCTCGGCGCTTTGACGCAGCAACTGCTGCTGATGCTGAAGTCCCTGCAATTGTTTTTCTTGGGCGGATAAGGTCTGTTGGGCTTGTTTTTCCTCCTCGCGCGCCTGTATCAAACGCTGCTCGGCGCTGTCCATTTCGGCACTGCATTCAGCTAATCGCTGTTCTTGCGCTTCTTGTCGGGCTTCTAAGTCTTGCAGCTCGGCAAGGCGCTGCATCAAGCCTTGATTGTCGTGGGCGAGGGCGGGCAGATAGGCGTCTTGTCCGATAATACTGCCGTCAAGGCTGAGGAAATATTGTCCTGCCGGCAATTGTTCGCGCGCAATGTCTGCATCGTATTGCGCCAAAGGCTGCAGATGGGCGAGCAATGCGCCCAAAGCGGCAGGGCTGTCAATGATGTCTTGCCAAGCAGCAGGCGCGCTGCCCGCCGCCAAGATGCCTTCGGCATTGGGAATGTGGTTAATGCTGCTGTTAAGGCGCGCGGCAAAATGGCGCTCGATGGCGGTTTGCCATTGCGCGCTAATGGTTAATCGCTGATAGAGAGCTTCGCCGCCGTTATCTGCATCATTATGATGCTGCGGCAGCCAATCAGCGAGGGCTTGCAGACGGTGCTTAATCGCTTGCAATTGTTTGTCGGTATCGCTGAATTGTGCGGCGGCGTTTGCGGCGGCGGCTTGACAGCTTGCGCGCGCTTCTTGAGCGCTTTCATATGCAGCTTGGCTGTGCTCTAAGGCGATTTGCAGACTTTCTATCGCCATTTGATTTTCTTCTAAGGCAAATTGCTGCTCTTCATCCTCGCCCGCTTCCTGTTGCTGCTGCCCTAAGCGTTCATGCAATTTTTCTTGCCGCACTTTGGCTTCTTGACTGCGTTGGGCGGCGCGTTCGATGCGAAATTGCAGGCGGTTGTGCAATTGCCGCGCTTCTTCATAGGCGGCATGACGGCTTTGCTGCGCTTGTTCCGCCTCTACGAGCGCGGCTTGATATTGCACAATATCTTGCTCAATCTGCTTCAGCGCGCTACTTTTGCTGTCGCTGTCGGCTTGCCAAGCAAGGGTTTCATGGTCATCGGCTTGCAATTGGCTGTTAAAACGTTGCAAACGCGTTTGCGCTTCGGCAATGCGCTGCGCCAAATGTTGGGCTTGTTGCTGTTGCTGATGCAGTTGCTGTTCTTGTTGACGTAACTGGGCTTGCTGCTGCTCGCGATGCTGCCGCTGCCTGTCATAGTCTTGACGCGCGGCTTGTGCCTGCTGCTGTGCCGCTTCGGCGGCTTGATTGGCCTGTTCTTCGGCAATCATCGCATCAGCAAGCGCCTGTTCTTCTTGTTGGTAATCCTTGTCCACATGGGCGATTTGCAATTGCAGGCGGTTGATTTTCCAACTGGCAAGGCGGTGGCTCAATTCGCTGTGTTCGCTTTGATATTCGCGATAAATCCTTGCCGTTTCCGCTTCTTGTCCCAAACGCTGGCGCTGCTTCGCCAATTGCTCGAGGCGGTCGTCATGGCGCGCCAAATGTTCGCGCGTTTGCTCCATGCGCTTTTCGCTGTCTTTGCGCCGACTTTTATACACGCCGATGCCCGCCGCTTCTTCAATAAAGGCGCGTAATTCTTCCGGTTTGGATTCGACGATGCGGCTGACCATGCCTTGTTCGATGACGGCATAGCTGCGCGCGCCGACGCCGGTGCCTTGCAGCAGCTCGACTACGTCTTTGCGTCGGCAACGTTGCTGATTGATGCTGTAATGCGACTCGCCGTCCGAGCTGACGCGGCGCTGCACCACAATCTCGCCGTATTCGGCAAAAGCGCCGCCGGCGGCACCAGCGCTATTGTCAAAGTGCAGGGCAACCGTTGCCATGCCGCTGGCACGGCGCGATTTGGCGCCGCCAAAAATCACATCGGTCAGCGATTGTCCGCGCAATTGTTTTGCCGCGCTTTCGCCCAATACCCAGCGCACCGCATCAATGATATTGGATTTGCCGCAGCCGTTGGGTCCGATGATGCCGGTAACCGGCGCATCAACGGGGAATACCGTGTTATCGGCAAAAGATTTGAATCCGGCAAGGCGGATAGCGGTCAGGCGCATAATGTCGTCGTCGTAAAAAGCCGCGCATTATACTGGAAAAGCCGCCGCTTGCAGCAGCGGCAATTTCTGTCTAGCTTTGCAGCGGCTTTATCTATATCATATTCATATTCTTTTATTTTTCCCCGCCTTAACATGTGGACAGAAATTAAACACGCCGCCATTCAGTACCTTATCCGCTTATTTTCCATGCTATTCGCCATGCGCGCTTGGCTGGGTATCAGCAATGGACGCACGATTCGATATGATTTTTGGGCGGGACTGACAGGAGCGGTGATGGTGCTGCCGCAGGGCATCGCTTTCGCCATGATTGCCGGTTTGCCGCCCGAATTCGGTTTATACAGCGCGATTGTGGTGCAACTCATTGCCGGCTTTTTCGGTTCTTCTTGGCATATGGTCAGCGGGCCGACAGTGGCGCTTTCTATTGTCATACCGGGGATTGTCAGCAATTATGCCGTCATCGGCAGTCCGCATTATATCGGCTTGTCTTTATCGCTGATGTTTATGGTCGGGCTAATTCAATTATCTTTCGGCTTGTTCCGCTTCGGCAGTTTGGTCAATTTTATTTCGCATACCGTGATTATCGGCTTTACCGCCGGCGCAGGGCTTTTGATTGTGATGAGCCAATTGCCCACCGCTTTGGGGGTCAGCCTCACACAGGGTTTGTCTTTTTTGGAAAAACTGCCTGCGCTGTGGGCTCAATTGCCGCATATACATCTGCCGAGCGTCTTAGTAGCGGCGGCGACCTTATGCAGCGCGATTGCAGTGCGCCGCATCAAGCGGTCTTATCCGCATATGCTAATCGGCATGTTGGTCGGCAGTATTGTCTGCGTCTTATTAGGCGATTACACAAAAGAAGTCGAGCGTTTGGGGGCATTGCCCGCCGCTTTACCGCAAATCGGCCTGCCGAGTTTGGATTTCGGCTTATTCGCCAATATGATTCCCTCCGCCTTCGCCTTGGCATTATTGGGATTGATTGAAGCGGTCTCGATTGCGCGCTCCATCGCCATTCGTTCGCATCAAAGAATTGACAGCAATCAGGAATTTTTTGGGCAGGGCTTGTCGAATCTGGTCGGCAGCTGCTGCTCCTGCTATGTCGGCTCGGGCTCGTTTAACCGCAGCGCCATCAATTACGATGCCGGCGCACGCACGCCCTTGGCATTGCTGTTTACCTCTTTGATTATTATCGCGGTATTGTTTTTTATCCCTTGGATAACGCGCTATCTGCCGCTGCCGGCAATGGCGGCGACCATCGTCTTGGCAGGCTACAATCTCTTTGATTTCTCTCATATCAAATTGATTGCCAAAAGCAGCCGCAATGAATTTTCGATTATTGTGGTGACTTTCCTCTCCACTTTATTCTTAAATCTGGAATTCGCCATTTACGCGGGCGTCATTCTGTCATTAGTTCTGTATTTGCAAAAAACCTCGCATCCTTTGCTGAGCTTGGTAGATTTTTCCAGCGTACAACCGGTATTTGAAGAGGGTGTAGCACCGGTGAAACTCACGGTATTGCGCCTAGACGGTTCTTTATTTTTCGGCGCGGTCAATCATGTGCAAAATACGCTGGCGGATTTAAGCAAAGGTCGCGGCTGGCAACATGTGGTTTTGCTGACAGAAGGCATGAATTTGCTTGATGTTTCGGGCATTGAAATGCTGGTGGCGGAAAAGCAAAGACTGCAAGAAAACGGCGGCGATTTGTATTTAATCGGCATGAAGCCGCATGTGCGGCGCAAATTGCGCAAAACTCCGTATTGGCGGCAGCTGGGCGGTCAATACAATATTTTCGACAGTACCTATATCGCCTTCCGTAATTTGTGCAAGACGCTCGGCATCCGCAACTATCGCGAATTTATGAAGCACCTGTTTCGCGACTACAACAAACTATAAGAATCGATTAAAAACAGACCGTTATTTTTAAGGCTTTGTTGTATTTGTGCAACACGTTGAAAAATAGATAAATTAAAGTGAAATCCGCACTTGTCAGCTAAATCATATTAAAGCTAAGATGTGCACCCTAATCAGAGGGCGAAAACAAACGCCTGACAATATAAAACCGGATCGAGAACAACAATGCAAAATAACACACGCATCGCCCATGCGGCATTATTAAGTCTTAGCCTTGTAATAAGTGCTTGCAGCAGCACGAATTATCCTAACAAAGCGGCAAAATCTCCGACAACAGCTGCCCCCGGTGCAAATTATGCTGAAGTAGCCAATGCACGGCAAAAATTACAGTGGTCGGGCATTTATCAAGGCATTTTTCCTTGTACAGGCTGCGAAGGCATTGCGACCATGCTCACTATTAAACCCGATATGAGTTTCACTTTGCGCACACGCGAACTGGGACGCGAAGACATTGATAAGAAAAGCGAAGGTAAATTCGTCTGGTTGAGCGATAACAGCCATATCCAATTGCAAGGCACGGATAGTAAAAGAATATTCCGTATCGGTGAGGGCTTTATGGAACTGATGGGCGCTAACGGCAAACCGGTTACCACTGCCAACCGCAAAGATTTTATTCTGGAAAAAACGGATTAGTTTTTGGATAAGCATTCGAGTTAATAGCCGCGTAAAAGCGGCTTTTTTATTCGCTCTTTAAATGATGCGTTTCCAGCGCTAATTCTCTTTCCTGATAATGCTTATAGCGTTTGCGCGTGGCGGCCAAAACCTGCGGCTCCTGAATCACAATCTCAAAAATGTGCGAACAGGTGCGCGGCATATCCGCCTGCGCTTCCAAACTTAAATTAATCAGCACATCGCAGTCGCCGGCGCGATTCGGCGCCGCGGCAAGCAAAATCTTCGCCTCATCCGCCTCTGCGCTGCCGACCACGGCATGCGGCAAAAAAGCCTGCTCGGGATACTGCCATAAATACACATCCAGCGCATGGCACATCGCCTCATCCGCACACAGAATGAAGACGTGCTGCGCCTGTGCCAAAGCCTTATCCGCCAATTGGCAGACCAGACGATAACGCGCCTGCGTCTGCGCATGGGCAAAGACATAAAAACGTACCAGCGGCTGACTCATTCGCTGCTAAGCTGCTCAAGTGCGGCAGTATAGCGGCGGCGCAATTCCAAAGTAACCGCCCCTGCCTGCCCATTGCCAATCATCTCGCCGTCGATATTGACCACAGGCGTAGCCCAATTGCCGGCGGAAGTAATAAAAGCCTCATCCGCCAAAATCGCCTCTCTCGGCGTGAAAGCCTGCTCCACCACCGTCAGCCCCATCTCCTTGATAATGCCGAACATCGTGCGGCGCGTAATGCCGTTTAGAATCTCATTATTCGCATAGCGGGTAAAAATGCGGTCGCCTTTGACGATATAGGCATTATTCGCGCTGCCTTCAGTTACATAGCCCTCGCTATCAACCATCCAAGCATCGTCAAAACCATGATGTGCGGCAATCGAGCGCGCCAGCGACTGCGCCAGCAGCTGCGTTGTTTTGATATCGCGGCGCAGCCAGCGGATATCGGGCAGCGTTTGCACGGCAATCCCCCGATTATCGGCATTGAGCGGATCAAAAAACAGCGGAAACATCACCAAATTAGGCTGCATATCTTCCTTAATCAGAAAATCGCGGGGACCGCTGCCGCGCGTGATTTGCAAATACACCTCGCCGTTATCCAGCTGATTGCGCGCAATAATTTCCTTTTGAATATGAATGATTTCTGCAAGACCGGCAGGGCTGGGCATATTCAGCTCGCCCAAAGAGCGGAACAGACGGTCAAGATGCGGCTCATTGTCAATCAAACGCCCCTTGATAACCGCGCTCACCTCATAAACCGCATCGCCCATTAAAAAACCGCGGTCGAAAATGGAAATCTTGGCATCTTCGGCTTTACAGTATTCGCCGTTCACATAAGCAATACAATTATTCATCAGACTAACTCCGCAAAAAAAGCACATCATACCGCAGGGCAGCAGGCAGGCAAATAGTAAGGTAAGTCGGATTCTTGAATCCGATAATTCCATAATTTAATCAATTGTTTTTAAGAGATGAAAACAGCAAAGCTGTAGGTCGGATTCTCGAATCCGACAAACTCATAATTAAACGAATTTTTTTAAGGCTTGAATTGTCAAACCAAGTGCAATACTTTTTTAAAGTAAACTTCATAAGGTGTTTTCCAGCCTAAACACTTTCTCGGTCGTAGATTTAATTTATCAACGACCGATTGAATATAATCATCGCTCCACCGGTTTATATCCTGTTGCTTGGGGAAATACTCCCTGAGCAACCCGTTTGTATTTTCATTTGTCCCCCTTTGCCA
>NZ_JBXGGR010000050.1:0-25822 GCF_056855035.1 Suttonella sp. | reverse complement strand
CCAGGGACTACCTGTACGAATAATCCACAACACTGCTTCGATAAACAATCGCTTGTCTTTTGCGCTTCTTCCGGCATCTGTGACTTTACCGGCGCAAAGCGGCTCTATCTTGGCCCATTGGGCATCACTTAGCATTAATCTATTCATATCAATAGCATACCATTAATTCAACGTATGTCAACAGTCCCTAGGTTGGGGAGAATTTAGAGGATTTTTTGGGGTTTTGCAAAGGTTTCAGATTTCATGTTCATCAATTTTCCTTATGTAAATAAAAGGGAGGGCGATAATAGCAGCAGATGAATAAATTTGCGACACTTTTTTAGGGCTAGGGCTAGGGCTAGGGCTAGGGCTAGGGCTAGGGCTAGGGCTAGGGCTAGGGCTAGGGCTAGGGCTAGGGCTAGGGCTAGGTGTTTATATTATAAACAAAAAAGCCCGCTGTAGCGGGCTTTTAAGTTTGAAAACGCTCTTAGCGTTTTTTCTGCGGCGGAAGGTCGGTGCAGCTGCCTTCAAAGACTTCTGCCGCCAGTCCGATACTTTCGCCCAAGGTGGGGTGCGGATGAATGGTCAGGGCAATGTCGGCAGGAACGGCGTTCATTTCAATCGCGAATGCGATTTCGCCGATCATATCGCCGGCATTCGGACCGACAATGCCGCCGCCGATGACGCGACCGCTGTTTTTATCGACAATCAGCTTGGTAAAGCCGTCTTCGCAGCCGTTGGCAATGGCGCGTCCCGATGCTGCCCAAGGGAAGACGGCTTTTTCAATCGCGATGCCGTCGTTTTTCGCGCTCGCTTCAGTTACGCCGACCCATGCCACTTCGGGAGAGGTGTAGGCAACGCCGGGGATGACGCGCGCGTCAAAGAAGGCTTTGTGTCCGGCGGCGACTTCGGCGGCAACGTGGGCTTCATGCACGGCTTTATGGGCGAGCATGGGTTGTCCAACAATGTCGCCGATGGCGAAGATATGCGGCTGGTTGGTGCGCATTTGTTTGTCCACGAGAATAAAGCCGCGCTCGTCCACGTTCACGCCCGCCGCTTCGATATTGAGGGCTTTGCCGTTCGGACGGCGTCCGACGGCGATCAGCACGCGGTCGTAGCGTTGCGCTTCGGCGGGCGCGCCTTCGCCTTCAAAGCGCACGTAAATGCCGTCTGCTTTGGCTTCCGCGCCCGCGGTTTTGGTTTTAAGCATGAGGTTTTCAAATAAATCTGGATTGCGTTTTTGCCAGACTTTGACGAGGTCTTTGTCCGCTCCAACCATCAGTCCGTCCATCATTTCTACGACGTCGATTTTGCTGCCCAAGGCGTGATAGACGGTCGCCATTTCCAAGCCGATGATGCCGCCGCCGACAACCAGCATTCTGGCGGGTACGTCTTGCAGTTTCAATGCGCCGGTGGAGTCAATCACGCGCGGGTCTTCGGGCATGAATGGCAGTTTGACGCTTTCGGAGCCGGCAGCGATGATACATTGTTTGAATTGAATTTTTTTCTCGCCTTCGGCGGTGCTGACGCTGAATTCATGGCTGCCGCTAAAACGCGCTTCGCCTTGTATCACATTGACTTTGCGCGCTTTTGCCATGCCTGCCAAACCGCCGGTGAGTTTTTTGATCACGCCTTCTTTATGTGCGCGCAGAGCGTCAAGGTCGATTTCGGGTTTGGCAAAGCGGACGCCGCTTTTGGCAAGCGAGGCGGCTTCTTCCATGACTTCGGTAACGTGTAATAGGGCCTTGGACGGAATACAGCCTACGTTTAAGCATACACCGCCTAAGGTGGAATAGCGCTCGATAAGGGTAACGTTCAAGCCTAAATCCGCTGCGCGGAAAGCGGCAGAATAACCGCCCGGTCCGGCACCTAAAACGACTAAATCCACCGCGCCTTCGGGAGCTTTGCTTGGCGCAGGGCTGGCGGCTGCGGGTTTTGCCGCCGCCGGTTCTGTTTTTTCGCTAGGTGCTTCTGCCGGTGGAGCAGTAGCGGTGCCGTCGGCGCTTTCAACGCTGCCGATTTGATCGCCTGCTTTGACCTTATCGCCGACTTTGACAGTCAGGTTGGTAATTGTGCCTGCCGCAGATGCAGGGACTTCCATTGAAGCCTTATCCGATTCAAGCACGATGAGTGAATCGTCAAGAGCGACGGTATCGCCGACTTTCACGAGAATTTCGATAACATCAACGGAATCAAAGTCGCCAATGTCAGGAATAATAAGAGGACTGTTAGCCATGGGAACTCCTGTGTGTGAACATTAAGAAAGAGGATTGTGGGCAAGGAAACGTTCGGCATCAAGCGCCGCCATGCAGCCGCTTGCCGCCGAGGTAATCGCTTGACGGTAAATTTGATCGGCAACGTCGCCTGCGGCAAAAACGCCCGCGATGCTGGTTTGGGTCGCATTGTCCTGCGAGCCGCCTTGTACGCGCAGATAGCCGTTATCCATTTCCAGGTGTCCTGCGAAAATGCCGGTATTGGGCTGATGCCCGATGGCAATAAAAATACCGTCAACGGCAATGTCTTCGTGCTGACCGTCATTATTGATTAATCTTGCACCGGTTACGCCGCTCTGATCGCCCAGCACTTCTTCTAATTGGCTGTTGAGTTTGAGTGCGATTTTGCCTTCGGCGACTTTTTGCATGAGTTTGTCAATCATGATTTTTTCCGCGCGGAAGCTGTCGCGGCGATGCACGAGGGTCACTTTTTCGGCGAGATTGGCAAGATAAAGCGCTTCTTCAATTGCAGTATTGCCGCCGCCGACCACGAGAACGGGCTTTTTGCGATAGAAAAAGCCGTCGCAAGTCGCACAGGCGGATACGCCGCGACCTTTAAACGCAGTTTCAGAAGGCAGTCCTAAATATTTGGCGCTGGCGCCGGTGGCGACAATTACGGCTTCGGCGCTATAACTGTCGCGTTCGCCGTTCAGGGTAAAGGGGCGGGCAGAAAAATCGACCGACTGAATATAGTCATTGATGATTTGCGTGTTGAAGCGCTGCGCATGTGCCAGCATTTGTTCCATCAATACAGTACCTTGAATGCCTTGGGCAGCACCCGGCCAGTTATCGACGTCCGTGGTGGTGGTCAATTGTCCGCCGGGTTCCAATCCGGAGATAATGACGGGATTCAAGCCTGCACGCGCGGCGTAAATCGCCGCTGTGTATCCGGCTGGGCCGGAACCGATAATAATTAAGCGGTGTTTTTGCATGATTTTTCCTTGTTTGCGAGCCGTTCGGATACTTGCTCAACGATAGTTAGCAAGGCATTATAGCGGTTTCGGCACAAAATGGGGGAATGATGGCGGTTACATGGGTTTTAGGTATTGATATCGGACAGCGAAAAACGGGTTTGGCAATCGGGCAAAGCATGACCGGTTTGGCAAAACCTTTGGCTTTGTTGAAAATACCGGTGCGAACCTTGCAGGCAGCGCATTTTGAGTCATATATTAAGGAATGGAAGGTTAATGCGGTGGTCATCGGTTTGCCGCGTTTGGCAGACGGCAAAGCGCATCCTTTGCAAGCCGAGATCGAAAGAATTGCCGAGGCTTTGCGCCAAGCATATCAATTGCCGGTGCATTATGCCGATGAGATGTTGAGCAGCCACGAAGCGCGGCAGCGTTTCGGCAAAAGAGAGGAGTATGACAGCGCGGCGGCGGCGGTCATGGTGGAGTCGTATTTTGCAGAGAATTCTTATCGCATTTAGGGCGTATTTGCGCTATGCTATTAAATGATTTTGGAATATGTTCACAGTTAGAAATAATAAGGAGTAGTTGTGGCTGGAAACAATAGTGATGTCAAAGTGTTAATTGTAGATGACAGCGGCACGATTCGTAAAACAGCGGAAGCTATTTTGGGCAAGGAAGGCTTTACGGTGGCAACTGCTGAAGATGGTTTTGCGGCATTATCAAAGATTATCGCATTTAAGCCAAGCATTGTTTTTCTCGATATCATGATGCCGCGTTTGGACGGTTATCAGGTTTGCTCAGTCATCAAAAGCAATCCGGATTTTAAGACGACGCCAGTCATTATGTTGTCAAGTAAGGATAGTGTGTTTGATAAGGCGCGCGGAAAAATCGTAGGTTCTGATTACTTTATGACCAAACCCTTTTCGCGCGATGAATTATTAGGCGCAATTCAAAAACATGTTAAAAGTTAATTAAGGATAAAAGATGAGCGCAACTATTTTAGTCATAGATGATTCGCCAACAGAAGCAGGCATTGTTAAGAAAATTCTCGAGCAAGCGGGTTATCGCGTATTGTGGTCTGAAAATGCGACTATTGGTATCGAAACAGCGATTAATCAGCAGCCACAATTGATTTTGATGGATGTGGTAATGCCCGGCATGAGCGGCTTCCAAGCCACACGAAAATTAACTAAAAATCCGCAAACCCAACATATTCCAATTTTGATGTTAACTACAAAAGACCAAACCTCGGATGAATATTGGGGAATGAAAAACGGCGCCAGCAAATACATGATTAAGCCGCCAACGAAAGAAGTATTATTAGCCGCAATCGAAGAGTTATTAGCATGAGTGCCGATGTGCAAGCGGATGCGTCACCATTTCAGATTTTGCTTCATTATGCCGAGATGAGCCGTGAACGGCGTGAAATGCGCGTTAATCATGGCGATTATACGGACGGTTATTTGGCATTTAATGTGAGCGACGACTATTATTTGATAGGAATGACGCAAGTATTGGAAGTGGCGACTGATGTAGGCAATATTACGCCTTTGCCTTTTAGCCCTAATTGGCTATTAGGGCTGACCAGTCATCGCAGCGAAGTGTATTCCGTCGTGGATTTCGGACGATTTTTAGGTAAAAAATCGCGTCCGACAACAGGCAGACAGCAAATAAAAAACTTCATTTTATTACGCGATGTCGGGCAGGGATATATCTTAAAAGTAGATCACGTTTATGGAATTCGTTCTTGCGAAATCGGCTTATTGCAATCTCAATATGGATGGATTGATGGGCATGCGCATATGGAAGAAAAGGATTGGATGCGGATTAATTTAGCACATCTTGTTGCAGATACCGCATTTGTTCAAAGCATACAATAAGGCAGAAATAATTATGGCAAAAAATCGTAAAACAAATAAAACAGCAAGTAAATCGAGTGCTGTTTCTTCTTTAGTATTGGCATTGTTGGCGGTGACCGCGATTGCGACCTTGGCAACAATTCTCGGTTTATTGATGGGGGATGCAGAAGCGCCATTTTCATTATTCGGCGCGGTTGAGTTAAGTACGGATAAAATAAAATATTTAGTAATAGGATTGGTTGCTCTTTATATCGCTTGTGCTTTGTTGTGGGTAGGTAGCGTATTGAAAGATTATAGCGAAGCAAAAGCAACTATTGCAGAGCAGGAAAGAAAGGCGGAGCAGGGTCAAGAAGCTATTTTGCGCTTGATGAATGAATTGTCCGAGTTCTCAAATGGTGA
This sequence comes from Suttonella sp., assembly GCF_056855035.1. NCBI lineage: Bacteria > Pseudomonadati > Pseudomonadota > Gammaproteobacteria > Cardiobacteriales > Cardiobacteriaceae > Suttonella > Suttonella sp. The sequence goes on along the minus strand of NZ_JBXGGR010000050.1, from coordinate 20,404 downwards.
TTTGACGGTTGAGGCTTTGGTAACCGAAGATATTACAGGCTCAATTGCCGATTCGGTAAACTATGCGATTGAATCGATGCGCGAGTTAGTAGGTACGATTAACCGTACTTCAACGCGTGTAGCCGATGCGACAGTCGGTACGAAACAAATCGCAGAAGAAATGCAGGCGTCTTCTATTCGTCAAGCAGAGAAAATCAATTCCATTACAGACGTTATTGCCAACATGGTACATTCTCTTGACCATGTTGCTTCCAGTTCAACAGATTCTGCGGAAATCGCACGTAACTCGGTAAATATCGCCCAAGAAGGTGCGCGTCGTGTAAACGACACTATCAATGGTATGAATCTGATTCGAGAAAATATTCAAGAAACATCTAAACGTATTAAACGTTTGGGCGAAAGTTCGCAAGAAATCGGAAATATCGTTGAAATTATTAAAGGCATTGCCGATCAAACCAGTATTTTGGCATTGAATGCCGCTATTCAGGCAACCACTGCCGGTGAAGCGGGGCGCGGCTTTGCGGTTGTTGCCGACGAAGTTCAGCGTCTGGCGGAGCGTTCGTCGAATGCGTCCAAACGAATCGAGTCTTTGGTAAAAACCATTCAGACGGATACGAATGAAGCCGTGGCATCGATGGAAAAATCTACTCGCGAAGTAGTATCGGGCGCCAATATTGCGGAAGAGGCGGGTTCTTCTTTGAATAAAATTCAAGATGTATCCACATCGCTTGCCGGTATGATTGAAAAAGTTTCTGATTCTACGCGTAAAGTATCGCGTATGGCTGAAGGCGTATCTGACGATATGCACGAGATTAATGCGATGGCGACCGTCACTTCAGCAAACGTATTAAAAACTTCTGATGCGATTACGAATTTAAGTCGTTTGTCCGAAGATTTGGAAACCTCTGTTTCCGGATTCAAATTGCCGCAAGGTTATTAAGTTTTTCACCGCATTTCAGGAAGAATTAAGGCTCTTAAGGGGATTACATGAGTAACGAAATTGCCAATCAACTTTTGGTGCGTGTCCAAAATGAGATGGCACACAATATCACAACTGTTAAAAAGCAATTAATTGAATGGTTGGAACGTCCGGAATCCGGAGGCGTTGACGCTTTTGCTGAGCAGCTTTCAGAAGTAAGCGGCGGACTTGCGCTGCTTAACCGCAACAATGCCGCTCAATTATGTACGGTTCTTGCTGACAGTGTAAAAACCTTAGATGATAAGTATCGCGATAAAACAGTACAGGAAAGCGAGTTTAGCGAAATTGGAGCAGAGATAGCCTCTGGTCTGTTGCTGCTTAATGACTATATTACTCGCTTATCCTTTGTCGAGCCGACAGACGAGCGTCTTTTAAATGAGGCTGCACAAGCGATTGAATCGATTTTAGCCGGCAACGGCATTGCGGCAATCACGGTGCAGCCTAAAATTGATCGCGAAACTTATCAAGCCTTATCTGCCAAAGTAACAGAAGTCTTAGAAACCAGTCGTAATCAAATTGAACAGTATGGCGTCCATGCGAATAAGCAATTCGATGTTACTTCTGTAATCGGGCATAATAAAAATCTAATCAGTTTATTTGAAGTATTGGATTTAAAAGCGCCGCAATTATTGCTTAAACAGATTAACCAAATGTTGGGCGAGCAATTATCGGAATCCCAGTGGATTGATATTGCAGAAGCGATGATTTTAGTTGAAGAAACGCTAAAACATGCACAATCCGAAGCGGAAGATGTTGCCGATTACCGCAGCGCAATTACGGAACAAAGTACTTATTCGCGTTCTTTAGAAATTCAAAAATTATTGCGTGACACAGGCGAAGTCGCTCGACAATTTTATGAGAGTTTGCGCAAAAGTTTAACCAATATTGAAACGGTTTCAACTGAGCAGCCTTGGAAAGAAGCGGCTTTAAGAACTTCTCATTTTGCTTCTATAGCGCATTTAGTGGGAGAAAAGCATTTATCTGCCGCTTTGAACCAGTTGTCATTGCAATTTGCAGAAATCTCTTTGCAAACATCTGCGAATGCGGATGCTTATCCAGCTGCTATTGATGTCTTAATTGCTGCTGAATATATTTTTAATGATTTGAGCGATACCGCTAAAATCAATCATTCTGACGTAGATTATTTAAAACAAGTATCTGATGCTTTAAATACATTTTACAAGCCTTCAAATCAGGCTAAATCTTTACTGCTTGATTTTATTAAACATGAAGAGAAACTTGAGGAAGCTCAAGTTAAAAATGAAGATGCGGATCTTGCTAATGGTTTGGATGATTTATTAGACGGGCTTGATGCTTTAGATTCGCATTTTGACGGTTCGCTTGCTGAGATTGAAGAAGATGCAGAATCTGATCAAGAAGAGGAACTGCCCTCTGCAGTTGCCATTACAGGGCAAGCCAATGAAGATCAGGCAGCAGCAGGCGCCTATCAAGCTTATTTTGCAGGCAAGTCTTTAAATGAGTTATCAACATTAAGCGTGCCTGCAGGAAAAGAAAATTTCCTAGAAAGCCATGACAGTGCCGTCATGGATGATGAAATTCGTGAATTTTTTCTTGAAGAATTGGCGGAGAAGATTCAAGAAATTCGAGATGAGTTAGATCCTTGGCAAGCTAATCCTTATGAACAAGAGCATATTGGCGTCGTACGTCGTGCATTCCATACCATAAAAGGTTCGGGACGCACGGTAGGTTATGAGGCTTTAGGAGAATGTGCTTGGCAGCATGAACAAATGCTTAATCGGGTGATTGATAAAACCTTTGATGTTAATGCGACCATTCAGAACTTAATTGCCGATACGGTTGAATTATTACGTATTCTTACCGTGGGCGAAGATTTTGTCGAACATCAGCCGGCATTATTAATGCAAGCAAGCTTGGCGGAGCATATTACGAATTACCTGAGCGAGCATAAAGATGCGGATGAGCAAGTGCTTGCTCAGTACGCTAATTCTGTTCGTGCAGCATTAACTGATGATGCAAAACATGCACCGCAAATTATAGAGAAAATCACGGAAAAATTAACGGTTGTAGAAAAACAGACTCCTCTTTCCGATTTATCTTCGGCTGAGTCAAATATTATCGGCGAAGCAACGAATACTGTTGCGACAGCTGCTACCATTCCGGTCTCTGGCGATTTTTCTACCGTAGATGAAAAACCTGTCAGCAGCGATGTAAGTCCTAAGACTGATTCAGTATCTGATATTTCATTTGCTGATGAAAATGATTTGATTCGAACAGCAGAAAATTCTTCTGCAGATGCCGCCGTTGAAGAAGAACCGGCACAGACGTTTTCTCTTGATTTTGCAGACACTGAACGGTCTGAAGAAGCTTCTGCAATAGCCGATTTATCTGTGCATTCAAATGAAAAAGCAGGTGAAGATTCCGGTATTTCTTTAGATGTTGATACTAAAGCTATTTCAGATAATGTATCGCAACAGACGAAAGGAGAGGATGCTTTTGTTGAGCGCAGTGCAAGTAGTGATATTTCTGCCATTTCTTTAGATGCCGAAGAAAGTGAGGCGGATTTCTTAGCAGATGATATATCCGCAACTGTTGCGCAAGGTCAATCAAGCACTCTTTCAGATAATGTAGAACACAAAGAGGAAATCCAAGCTGCAAATACATATGCTTTTGGACAGCCTTTCTATGCCGACAAAACCTTAGCTGATTTAGATAATATTTCATCTGTTGGTGATAAAAATGTAGTGCCTGATCAAGATCAACAAGCTGTAGATCAAGATATCTTAGAGATTTTCCTTGAGGAATTAGACACCACTGTAGAGCAGATCGATCAAACTTTGTCGCAATGGAAAAATGCTCCGCAAGATAAAGGCTTAGTTGAAGAAGTTCGCCGGGCTTTCCATACGATAAAAGGTTCTGGAAAAATGGTGGGCTATCAAGACTTGGGAGATTTTGCTTGGCAATACGAGCATTTGCTCAATTCTATTGCTGAATCTTATTTTCCAACAAATGATTTAGTTCTAAATGCTGTAGCAGATGCAAATGATTTGCTGAAGATTTTGCGTACAGAAGACGGTTTTAACGAGCATAAAGCTTCTTTATCTCTGCAAGGACAGGTTGCCCATCAAGCGCGTGAGCATTTAATAGCAAGCCCTGAGATGTCTTTTGCAGAACAGGCGAATTTAGCGCGCAATTTATATGCTCAATTTGCTGCCAAGTCCAATTCGGCAGAAACAGCATCTCAAGATGCTGTACATGCTGATCTTCAGATTGATAAAGTTACAGCAGCGGAAGAAGACACGATTTCTCAAACAGCCTTGCATGCAGATGTAGATCTGTTTGCAGATGATCAACATTCTATTTCGCAGCCTATTGATGCAAATATCTCTACCTCTATTGATGATTTTTCAAGAGAGCAGCGAGGGTCGCAATCATCAACTGTTTCTGTTACGCAAACGCTTGAATCGGCAGCTGTAGCATCGCCGCAGTCTGTTGCTCAGAAAACTCAAGCGTCGGATGATGCTTTTGAACCGGCGGCAACAGAGCAAAAAGTCGTATCGCCCGCCGCTTATGATGAAGCTATTGTAGAAAAATTAGCTAAAGAAGTCAGTGCGGTAATCGGACATGGTCTGCATAGTATCGATATTCATGATGAAGATGACAAGTCTTTGCTGCGTGATATGGTATCTGCTCGAATTTCTCAGCAAGAGCATTCCTTATCTTCCGAGCAGATGGCTTCATTGAGTGCTCAGGTATCGACGCAATTAGCAGGGAAAGTCACAATAGGCGATTTGTCGGAAATTTTACCGGCCTCAGCGCTTGGCGCGCAGGATTCTGCCGCACCCACGATTAGTGCAAGCGTATCTCATATCGTTGCATCGCTGGAGGCTGTCGCTTATCGCCATATCGCTGATATGCTGCAAAGAAGCTTAGCTGCTCAGCCTTTAGATGAAGATGATGAAGCCATTTTAGCGCAGCAATTAGATAAAGAATTCAGTCGCTTGGGTCATTCTTTAGATGATGCGAAAGAACGTGCGGAACTACAGGCGCAATTATCAGCAGCCTTTTCCGGTTCTGCAGCAGATAATCCTGCTTATGAAAAGCTTTTATCTAATGTTTTGTCAAAAGCCGCGGAAAATGCGCTTAGCGATGATAATGTGCGCTTAGACGATGCTGTTATGCAGCGCTTAGTCGCTACGGTATCTCGTATGAGCGCTATGCAAACAGATAGTGATGATGTTGAAATTTTAAGACAACAAATTCAATCAGCTATTGCTAAGCATACGGCAGATATTGCACAGCAGGAAGTACTTGAAGCATCGGTAGCTAGCGCATTAAAAGAAAATTTTGCACAAGAATCGGCAGCCTCGGCATTGCTTGATGAAGTTTTTGCAGATGAGTATGACTCAGTATCTATTCAAACAAGCGCCGCAACAGAGGTTGCAGAGAATGTGATTGAAGATAAGCTGCTTAATACTGAAGTACCATTAGCATTGTCTGTAGAGGAAAGTCAAGCGGTTTCGTTTAGTGAAACAGAAGAGAGCAATGATGCGATTACGGACTTCTTTGCCGATGCGGATAATGCTGAAGTTCAATTTGCAGATTCGGTAGCAGAAAATGAAGCGCATGAGATGGTAGATGCCTTAATTTCAGAAATTGAATCTCAGTCGGAAGCATCGCTAACAGATGAAGTAAATGCCGGTTTATCTAAAGATGATAAGCAAGGTGCGGCTTCAGTTAATGAGATGGATGCTGATGATAAAGCCTTAATGGATGAGATGTTGAGAAATGTTGCTCAAGAATTGGCAGCAGAGCCGACAGCTTTTTCCGATACGGCTAGCGAAACCTCTTTTGACGATATGCTAAAAAATTCGGCTGAATCTCATGATGAGATCGCTTCTTCGTCAGCTCAGCATATTTCTGCAGGACAAAATGTTACAAGAGCAAAAGCTGATAAGGTGGATTATGTAGACAGCAGAAGCGGCGATATCGTTTTTAATTCCTCTGCTTCGAGCGCTACCGGTATTGCCGGCATGACACCTTCTTTAAGTAGTGCGAATGCACCAAAAGCCAATGCACATTCTGTTAGCCGTTTATCTGATGAATTGTCAAAAATCTCTGCACATCCGAGTTTGGAAAATGCGGTAGGTGCAAAAGAAAGCGAACAGCATCCGTCAAGCGGTTTGGGTAAATTCTTAAATGCTGTTGATAAATTCGAGTCTTTGTCACAGCAAGTAGAAGATAATAATACCCCTGAAATGTTGGACAATTTAATCGAGTCTGTCTACGACATCGAAGATTCTATTGAAGCGGGCAGCGTTCCGGATTGGATTTGGCGGATGTTGGATGCTATTGAGCAGTTATTGTTAGCTCATCGCAGCCAGGGTTCCGGTATTTCTTTGAGCGCTGCTTCTATTTTAAGACAAAGTATTGATTTAATAGAGCACTTTGATGATAATGGTGCGGAAGATGCCGCTCAAACAATTAACAGTTTGATGCAAACGCGAAAAGAATTGGGTGTTAGCAGTGCTCATATGACGCGTGAAATTGTGCCTATCGCGACTTCCGCTTCTGTCAGCCAAAATTGGGATGAATGGATTCCGGATCCTAATCATGGCACGGAATTGGCGGAAACGTTCTTGGATGAGGCGGTGCTTTTATTAGGCAGAAGTCAGTTAGAGGCAGAACGTTGGGATCAAAATCGCGGCAGTATTACGCATCTGGATGCCATCCGCCGTGATATGCATACGCTAAAAGGCGGAGCGCGAATGTCCGGTTATTTAGCCTTGGGCGATTTGACACATGCCATTGAATCCATGATTGAAAGTCTTGTAGATGGACACAGCGAAGCTAATAACCAAGCAGTTGCGGTATTAAGCGGCGCTTTGTGGCAAGCCATGATTATGTTGGATGCGGTGCGTGACGGATTCCTCCCGCAAACAGATCCTTATATGCTCAATAACATCAATCGCTTCTTAAATTTGCCATTACCTTATCCTGAAGTGGCAGAGCAGGAACTGCGTTTGCGTGAAGCTCAAGCTGAGGAAGAGTTAAGCAAAGAAAACGCGGCATCTGTGCAAGAGGCGGCTGTTTCTGCAGCTGAAGAAATACATGAAGCTGAGGAAATGGCAACGGCTTTTGATGAGAATATCGACCCTATTTTGGTAGATATTTTCACTGATGAAGCACAGGAATTGATTGATCAGGCAGAAGCCTTATTTGCCCAAGATTTGAAAAATGAAGCCGTGGTAGAAGAGCTCAAACGCAATATGCACACCTTGAAAGGCGCAGCGCGTTTAGTAGGTTTGACCGCTATTGGCGATACTTCGCATCTGATGGAATCATTGATTGAACAACTTGCCGATTACAATGAAACCAAAATGCGTCAGGCTAAAAATTTGCTCAATATGGGGCATGAAGCTTTATATAGCATGTTGGATAGCGTTTTACGCAAAGAAATGCCAATTCCTGCAAAATCTTTGAATGAATCTTTGACGATCTTTGCTAAAGAGGGACGTTTTGTGCAGCCGAATGCAGAAGCGCCGGCTGCTGCTGTTGAGTCTGCTACAAGCGATGAGACGCCTGTAGCCAAACAAACACAAGCAGAGCAGCATCCTCCTGTTCAAGTATCGGATACCGCCTCTTCTGCAGCAGTAGAACAAGCTCAAGATGCAGCTCCTTCTGCTTCGTCTGAAAACGATGCTAAGGCAGAAAAACTTGCCGAGTCGCCACAAGAGAGTGCTCAAAAAGATGATGCTGCTTCTTCGAGCATTGCTAAAGAAGCGGCAGCGGAGTCGTCTATCGCTCAAGAAGCCGATAAACCGCAAGCGGCACAAGAAAAATCTCATGCTGCCGAAGCAGAGAAACCGGAAGCACCGAAACCGATTTCAAGCGCTCCTGAAGCGGCAAAACCTGATACGGCGCCGGCGGAAGTGCAGCGTTATGTGCGTGTAGATGCGGATTTGCTCGACGAGATGATTGCAATGGTCGGCGAAACGGCGATTATGCGCTCCCGTTTGGAAAACGTTTCCAGCGAATCGACATTTAACCTAAATGAGCTTACGCGTATTGCTAACCGTATTGATGAACAAATGCGGCGCTTGGATAATGAAACGGAAGCACAAATGCTCTTCCGTCGTGAAGCGCAGACAAATGATGACGAACATTTCGATCCTTTGGAAATGGACCGTTTTACAGAAATTCAGCAGTTATCACGCCAATTATCTGAAGCGATCAATGACTTGAAAAATGTGCAGGAAACATTGGCGCATGAAAATGCTTTGATACGCAATATTTCTATCCAACAGGGATTTATTCAAAGAGGCATTCAAGATCGTCTGCTAACCACCCAACTGGTGCGTTTTGACGTGAATGAAGCACGTTTGAAGCGTTTAGTGCGTCAAACGGCGAAATCCGTTGATAAGGATATCGAGTTAATTATTGAAGGCGGTCATGTCGAACTTGAAAGACGCTTGATAGAAGATGTCTTGCCTGCTATCGAGCACATGATTCGTAACTCGGTAGGGCACGGTATTGAAACGCCTGCCGAGCGTAAAGCTGCCGGTAAGCCTGCTCAAGGCATCGTTAAATTAACGGTTGCTGCGAAATCTTCAAATGTGGAAATCCGCATTTTAGATGACGGTCGCGGTTTTGATTATGACCGCATTCGCGAGAAAGCGCGCAGCAAAGGTTGGTTGGATGAAAGCAGAGCGCAAGATCAGCATTATCTCAATACCTTGATGATGCGCTCCGGTTTTTCAACAGCGCAAGCCGTAACGCAATTGTCGGGTCGTGGCGTCGGTATGGACGTAGTGAATGAAATGGTTAAGCAACGCCGCGGTCAATTGATTGCAGAATCTATCCCCGGCAAAGGCGCGCAATTTACCATTTTGATGCCGTTTACCATGAGTATTTCCGAAGTACTGTTGGTTGAAGTCGCAGAACAAACTTATGCCGTGCCGATGAGTGCAGTGGCTGCGATTGCTCAAGTGCCGCGTGAAGACTTGCAACGCAGCCATGCAGGCGAAGAAGTGTATATTCAATACGACGGTATGGATTACCGCCTCTATATGTTAGGTGATTACTTCAAATCCGATGAATATCAATTTGCAATAGATTCGGCAACGGCGCCGGCGCTCTTCATCAATGCCAGCGGCGAGCCGACAGCCTTCTATGTGGATCGTGTCGCCAACCGCGTAGAAGTGATTGTGAAGAACGTTAACCGTCAAGTATTGAATATTCCGGGTATTTCTGGTGCAACAATTTTGGGTGACGGTAATGTGATTCCTGTGCTCGAGCCGCTTGATTTGGCCCGCCGCATCGGCAGCTTGAGTCAATACCACAGCAGCGCATCGGCGGAAGAAGCCTTTGTACCGAATATTTTGGTTGTGGATGACTCTGTAACTATGCGTAAGGTATCGACCCGACTCTTAGAGCGTAACGGCTATATTGTCGAATCTGCCAAAGACGGCTTGGATGCGATCGATGTGCTGCAACGCTTTACGCCGGATTTGATTTTGTTGGATATTGAAATGCCGCGTATGGACGGATTTGAGTTTGCCAGCCATGTTCGCCAGAACAGCCAAGTTTCGGAAGTACCGATTATCATGATTACCTCGCGTACGGGTGATAAACACCGTGAGCGGGCGGATCAGATTGGGATTCAAGGTTATTTGGGCAAACCATACCGTGAAGACATTTTGATTGAAACTATTGAATCATTATTGGGAGATAAGGCAAATGGCTAATTTAGATGTGGTATTGCTGCCTTGCCGCGGTCAGCAATGGTTATTGTTTCCTCAAGCCGTCGTCGGGCGCGTATATCCTTATGCGCCGACCTTAACTGCTGAAAATACGAGCGAATTTGTCGTCGGCAGTATGTTGGTGCAAAATGAGAAAATGCCTGTGTTGGATTTCGACTTTGCCGGCACGGAAGACAGCTATGACGGCGTGTATCGCATTTTATTGGTATCGACGATTACCAATCAGTCTATGTATCGCCGCTATGCGGTGATTAGTTATGGCGAGCCGGAATTATTGAATATTCACGAGGAAGACATTCAAACGCTAAAAGGCGGTCACCATCGTTTTATTCCGCAGCAAGTTGCTATTGTAGGACATGAGAATAAAACGATTTTCCTGCCGGACTTGCCTTTATTCGAAAGCGAACTGAGGATGAGATAATGAATCCCGATTATTTGGATTTTGAGCAGTCGATTGCGGAATTGGAAAAAAAGCTAAGCGAATTACGCCAGTTTAGTGCGGAGCGTCCTGAAATGAATTTCAGCGAGGAAATCCAAAAACTAGAAAATAAATCCAAAAGTCTGAGCAAAAGCATTTTTGAAAGTTTGGATGATTGGCAAATCGCACAAATGGCGCGCCATCCTCAGCGTCCCTATACCTTAGATTATCTGCCGCGCGTATTTAGCGATTTTCGCGAATTACACGGCGACCGCCATTATGCCGATGATGCGGCGGTTGTCGGCGGATTGGCACGTTTGAACGGGCGCAGCGTAATGGTCATCGGGCATGAAAAAGGACGTGATACGAAAGCCAAAGTGAAGCGCAATTTCGGTATGCCGCGTCCGGAAGGTTATCGCAAGGCTTTGCGCCTAATGAAACTGGCAGAACGCTTCCAAATTCCTGTGATTACCTTTATTGATACGCCGGGCGCTTATCCCGGCATCGGCGCGGAAGAGCGCGGACAAAGCGAGGCGATTGCGCGCAATTTATATGAAATGGCCATCCTTGATGTGCCGACGATTGCCTGCGTCATCGGCGAAGGCGGTTCCGGAGGGGCTTTGGCGATTGGCGTGGCGGATAAGGTGATGATGCTGCAATACAGCATGTATTCCGTGATTTCGCCAGAAGGCTGCGCCTCGATTTTATGGCGCGATGCAGCAATGGCGGCGGAAGCGGCGGAAGCCATGCAAGTAACCTCTAAGCAATTGCAAAAACTCAATTTAATTGATGAAGTGATTGCAGAACCTTTGGGCGGTGCGCATCGTAATATTGAGGAAATGAGCCATATTCTGCGTGAGACTTTTTCGCGTACTTTGGCGGCACTGGAGCAAGAGGATAAAGCCCTGCGTATGCAAAAACGTTTCGAAAAATTGCGTGCTTACGGGCAATTTAGCGGTGAATGATGATAGCTCCAACAAACGCCATGCTTTTGCATGGCGTTTTTTCTTTTCTCATTGTGCGAGCTTAACTGAGCACTTGGATTATGGGGCAGAGGAGTAATCTGCGATGTCCGGATTAGGAGAGGAGTTTTTCGCTTGGCAGGCGCAGTACCGCCCGCGGGAATATTTGCTGGCTTGCAGCGGCGGCGTGGACAGCATGGTTTTGCTGCATGAACTGCATAATGCGAAAGCGCGGCTGAGCGCGCCGCTGCGAGTGATTTATATCAATCACGGCTGGCATGAGCAGGCGGCGGCATGGGGCGAGTTGGTGCAGAAAACCGCATACGCTTATGGCTTTCCCTGTCAGATAGTGCCGCTGAATTTGCTCAAGCAGGGCAATGCGGAGGCGCAAGCGCGCGAGGCGCGTTATGCGGTATTTGCGCAGACCTTAGCTGAAAGAGGAGTCTTATTAACCGCCCATCATCAGGACGATCAGGCGGAAACTTTTTTGCTCAATTTATTGCGCGGCAGCGGTATTGAGGGATTGTCCGCCATGCCCGCCAGACGCGCTTTTGCACAGGGCGAGCACTGGCGGCCTTTATTGACGAGCAGCCGCGCGGATTTGGAACACAGGCTTGCCCTTTGCGGGCTGAATCACGTCTGCGACGACAGCAATGCGGATGTCCGCTACCGCCGCAATTGGCTGCGGCATGAGGTCTTGCCCTTATTGCAAAGCCGTTATCCGCAAGCGATTGCCTCGATTGCGCAATCTGCCGCCCATGTCGCAGAAGCCCGCGGACTGCAAGAACAATGGTTGGATGGCTTGTTGTCGCAATATCAAAAGGCTTTTCCGCTTGCGCCCTGTCGGGATAAACATTTAGCGCAATTGGCGATTTTTCTGCGTCGTTGGTTGGTCTTGCAGGCTTTGCCGCTGCCGCCGCGTGCGCGTTTGCAGGAGTTTTTGCGCCAAATCGCCGCAGGGGCGGATTATGCGGCGATTGAATATGCCCAAACGTTGCTCTATTACTATGACGATGCGATTCATTATCTGCCGCGGCAAGCGCCTAGTGCGCCGCCGCCTTTTGCCCTGACTACCGATTGGGCGGGTATCGGGCGGCTTGAGGTGCAGGCAGGGCATGAATTATTGCGCGGCAAAGACTGCCGCTGGGGATTGTATCCGCCGGCACAAGCCTTCCGCCCTGTCGGGAAAAGGCATGCCAAGCCTTTGAAAGAATGGCTGCGCTTGGCAAGAATCGCGCCGCCGCTGCGCCGCCGTTTGCCCTTGCTGTGGGTGGACGGGCAATTGGCTTGGGCAGGAGAATTGGGGGCTGCGGCGGCATTTGCGGAGCTGGTTCTGCTATGGCATAGAAAGCCTAATTCTGATACTATTGCGCGGTAAATTCAGCTTGGGATTAGCGATGACAAAATTCATATTTGTAACGGGCGGCGTAGTCTCCTCATTAGGTAAGGGCATCGCCGCCGCTTCTTTGGGCGCGATTTTGGAATCACGCGGTCTGCGTGTCACCATGATTAAGCTGGACCCTTATATTAATGTGGACCCGGGCACGATGAGTCCTTTCCAGCACGGCGAAGTGTTTGTAACCCACGACGGCGCGGAAACGGATTTGGATTTAGGGCATTATGAGCGTTTTGTGAATATGCGCGCCACGCAATTCAACAATTGCACCACAGGGCGCATTTATCAGGAAGTGATTCGGCGCGAGCGGCGCGGTGAGTTTTTAGGCGCGACGGTGCAGGTTATTCCGCATATTACCGATGCCATCAAATCTTATGTTTTGCGCGCCGCAGAAGGCGCGGATATTGCGATGGTGGAAGTCGGCGGCACGGTCGGCGATATTGAATCTCTGCCGTTTATGGAGGCGATTCGCCAATTGGGCACGGAAGTCGGACGCAGCCGTGCAATGTATATCCATTTGACCTTATTGCCTTATATTTCTGCCGCCGGCGAGCTGAAAACCAAACCGACCCAGCACAGCGTTAAAGAATTGCGCTCAATCGGCATTCAGCCGGATATGCTGATTTGCCGCGCCGATCGCGAATTGCCTGAAGAAGAGCGGCGCAAAATCGCCTTGTTTACCAATGTTTCCGCCGATGCGGTGGTTACAGGCTTGGATGTCGGCAATATTTATGAAATTCCGCTGCTGTATCATCATCAAGGCGTAGATGAGCTGGTTATGCGTCATTTTGCGATTACGGATGCGAAAGCGGCGGATTTGTCGCAATGGCAGCATGTTGTTGACACGATTAATACCGTGCAGGAACAAGTTACCATTGCCATGGTGGGAAAATACGTCGATTTGACCGATGCTTACAAATCGCTTAACGAAGCGCTCTTCCACGGCGGCATTCATACGCAGACCAAGGTCAATATCCGCTACATCGATTCGGAAGATTTGCATCAAAAAGGCATGCATTTGCTGGAAGGCGTGGATGCCATCGTCGTTCCCGGCGGCTTTGGCAATCGCGGCATCGAGGGCAAATTGCTGGCGGTGCAATATGCGCGCGAAAACAAAATCCCTTATCTAGGTATTTGTCTGGGCATGCAAATTGCCGTGATTGAATATGCGCGCAATGTCCTAGGTATTGAAAAAGCCGGCAGCACGGAATGGCAGGACGACAATCTCGAGCCGGTCATCGCTTTAGTCGCGCAATGGGTCAACGAGCGCGGCGAGAAAGAACATCGCGATGCGCAGGCGGATTTAGGCGGCACGATGCGTTTGGGCACATTGCCGGCGAAATTGAAATCGGGCAGCAAAATCGCGCACATTTACGGCGGCGAATTGATGAACGAGCGCCACCGCCACCGCTATGAAGTCAATACCCACTATGAAAAACGCTTGGAAGAAGCAGGACTGAAGATTTCAGGACGCTCGGCGGACAACGGCTTGGTGGAAGTGGTGGAAATTCCCGAGCATCCTTTCTTTGTCGCTTTGCAATCGCATCCGGAATTTACCTCGACCCCGCGCAAAGGGCATCCGCTCTTTACGGCATTTGTGCAGGCGGCTAAACAGTATCAGGAGCAGAAAGCATGAAATTATGCGGATTTGAAGTCGGCAATCAGCAGCCCTTTTTCCTCATTGCAGGCACCTGCGTGATTGAATCCGAGGCGATGACCATGTCCACAGCGGAAACGCTGAAAAAAATCACACAGGATTTAGGCATTCCGTTTATTTACAAATCCTCTTTCGATAAGGCGAACCGCTCCTCCGGCAACAGCTATCGCGGCTTAGGCATGGCGAAAGGCCTGGAAATTCTGGCGAAAGTTAAAGCGGAATTGGAACTGCCGGTGCTGACGGATGTGCATGAATACACGCCCTTAGACGAAGTGGCGGATGTGGTCGATGTCTTGCAAACCCCAGCATTCCTATGCCGGCAAACCGATTTTATTACTAATGTTTGCCGGCAAGGCAAGCCCGTCAATATTAAAAAAGGGCAGTTTCTCGCTCCTTGGGATATGCAGCATGTGGCGGAAAAAGCCAAAGCAACCGGTAATCAGCAGATTATGCTGTGTGAGCGCGGCGCCTCTTTCGGCTATAACAATCTGGTTTCCGATATGCGTTCGCTGGCGGTAATGGCGGGTTTTGATTGTCCGGTCGTTTTTGACGCCACCCATTCCGTGCAATTGCCGGGAGGGCAGGGCGCTTCTTCAGGCGGTCAACGCGAATTCGTGCCGGTGTTGGCGCGGGCGGCGGTGGCGGTCGGCGTGGCGGGACTCTTTATGGAAACTCATCCCGAGCCGGAAAAAGCCTTATCAGATGGTCCGAACGCCGTGCCTTTGGCGGAGATGCAAGCCTTATTGAGCAGATTGCAAGCCTTTGATGCGGTGGAAAAAAGCCTTTAAAGATTTTTTACATAGGAGAAAGACAATGAGCGTAACGATTGAAAAAATCCAAGCGATTGAAATTTTAGACTCACGCGGTAATCCTACCGTTCAAGTCATTGCCCAATTGAGCGATGACGCGGTCGGCAAAGCGGGCGTGCCTTCAGGTGCTTCTACCGGTTCGCGCGAAGCCTTGGAAATGCGCGATGGCGACAAAGCGCGTTATTTGGGTAAAGGCGTGAAAAACGCGGTGACAAACGTCAATGAAAAATTTGCGCCGGCGCTGAAAGGCAAATCGATTGACGATTTGGAAGCCTTAGACAAAATTATGCTGGACATGGACGGCGATGCCTTTAAGAAAAACTTGGGCGCAAACGCCATCTTAGGTGTGTCTTTAGCCTTAGCCCATGCCAAAGCCGCCAGCGTGAAAAAACCTTTGTACGAAGTGCTGCACGTAACAAATGACTATGTTCTGCCGGTGCCGATGATGAACATCATCAACGGCGGCGAGCATGCGGATAACTCCGTCGATATTCAAGAATTCATGATTATGCCGGCGGGATTCGATTCTTTCAGCGAAGCCTTGCGCGCCGGTGCGGAAATTTTCCACACCTTGAAAAAAGTATTGAACGACAAAGGTTTGAATACTGCGGTTGGCGATGAGGGCGGTTTTGCCCCTGATTTGCCTTCTAACGAAGCGGCTTTTGAAGTGATTATGCAGGCGATTGAAAAAGCAGGCTACAAAGCAGGCGAGCAAATTTATCTGGCGATGGACGCCGCTGCTTCCGAGTTCTACAAAGACGGCAAATACGTTCTGGCTTCCGAAGGCAAATCTTACACTTCAGCGGAATTCGTGGATTATCTGGCGGGTCTGTGCGAGCGTTATCCGATTGTATCGATTGAAGACGGCTTGGATGAAAGCGATTGGGAAGGCTGGAAATTGCTTACCGAAAAACTGGGCGGCAAAGTGCAGTTGGTCGGCGATGATTTGTTCGTAACCAATACCAGCATTTTGAAAGAAGGCATCGACAAAGGCATTGCCAATGCGATTTTGATTAAGCCGAACCAAATCGGCTCGCTGCAAGAAACCATGCAGGCCATCAAAATGGCAAATGATGCCGACTATGCCGCGGTCATTTCCCACCGTTCCGGCGAAACCGAAGACACCACGATTGCCGACATTGCTGTAGCCACGACTGCGACCCAAATCAAAACCGGTTCTCTCTGCCGTTCAGACCGCGTTGCGAAATACAACCGCTTGCTGACCATTGAAGCCGAATTGGGCGAAAAAGCCAAATACGGCGGCAAAGCGGCTTTATTGGGCAAAATCAAAAACTAAGATTTTGTGAAAAAAAGCCGACGCTTTATAACGTTTGTCTTGCTGGCGGCGATTGCCGCCGCCTTGGCAGCGTTTAATTATTACCTTTGGCGACTGCAAGAAAGCAAGCGCCAACATATCTTTGGGCTGGAAACCCAAGTGCTTATGCACGAAAAAGAAAATCAGCAATTGCAGGCGCGCAATCAGCGCAAAGCACAAGAAGTGGAAACCCTGCGTTCGCCGGAATCGTTTTTTATTTACGAAGAAAAAGCACGCAAGGAATACGGTATGATCGGCGAGAACGAAACCTTTTTCATGCTGCGCGATGCCGACATCAGCCATATTGCCGATATTCAAGGCTTGCCCGATATGACGGACAATCCGCTGGGCGCCGAAATGGTACGCGACAGCAGCGCCGTGCCGACAGCCGGTATCGACAGTATCCGCTTGGAATCGGTGGGCGAAGATGCGATTGTTGCGCCCGATGTGCAGCCTGCCTCTGCCGCAGAATCGCTCGAAGATTTGCTGGAGCCTGTTTTGCAGCTCGAGTCTTTACAAAGACCTTAAATCTCTATTTATCAATCCGCTTGCGGATTTTTTGCTTTCTAATTTGCCTTATTTGATGGATAATTCGGCTTTCACAGCATCTGTCATTAAGGATTTCTTATGCAATTAAGCCTTCAATTACCGCCGGCAGCGGCGCACTCCTATCCCATTTTGATTGAATCGGGTCTGTGGCGGCAAGCCGATGTGTGGCGGCAATTGGCGCCGCATCGCCAAGTCTGCATTGTGAGCAATCCCTCGGTTGCGCCTTTGTATCTTGCGCAGATTAAAGCCGCTTTGGGCGATAAGGAAATCATTGAAGTGCTGATACTCGATGGCGAGCAGTATAAAAATCTCGAAGAATATGCCAAGGTGCTGGATGCCTTGATTGCGCACAGCTTCGGGCGCGATGCCTTGATTGTCGCCTTGGGCGGCGGTGTGGTTGGCGATTTGGCGGGCTTTGCCGCGGCAAGTTATCAACGCGGTATGGATTTTATCCAATGTCCGACCACTTTATTGGCGCAGGTGGATTCCTCCGTCGGCGGCAAAACAGGCGTCAATCATCCCTCGGGCAAAAACATGATCGGCGCTTTTCATCAGCCGCTTGCCGTTTTGATTGATGTCGATACTTTGAACACGCTGCCGGCACGCGAATTTTCCGCAGGTTTGGCGGAAGTGATTAAATACGGCTTGATTAACGATATTGCATTTTTCGAATGGCTGGAAAGCAATATCGGCGGCATTATGGCGAAGGATAAAAACCTGTTAATTGAAGCGATTGCTCATTGCTGTCAAAACAAAGCCGATGTCGTCTGCGCCGATGAAAAAGAGCATGGACAGCGCGCCCTGCTCAATTTGGGGCATACTTTCGGACATGCTTTGGAGTCTATCAGCCTTTACCGTTTATGGAAGCATGGGGAAGCGGTGGCAATCGGCATGCGTATGGCGGCGGAATTGGCGCATTTGCGCGGTGAATTAAAGGCAGCGGAATTGGCGCGCATCATCGCCTTATTGCAGGCGGCGCAATTGCCGATTGATATGGACGAAGAATTTAGTGCAGAGGAAGTGTATAAGGCGATGTTTTTAGATAAAAAAGTACGCAGCGGCAAATTGCACTTGGTTGCCATGAGCGGCTTGGGGCAATGCCGCATTGACGATGAGATTCCCGCCGAGCAAATTCTTGCCGCCATCCGTCTTGCAGGAGCCCGCCATGACTAAAGATGAGATTAAGCTTGCCTATACGCAAGCCATGCAATGGGTGCAGGAAGCGGGCGATTATCTGCGCCAAGCGATGCAGGAAGGATTTAGCGTCAATCATAAGGCTGACGCCCATGATTTGGTGACGACGCTGGATATTGAGATTGAAGAGCGGCTGAGTCAAGCCATTCGCCGCCATTATCCTGAGCATCGCATTTGCGGCGAAGAAAGCCAAAGCAGCGGCGCTACTCAGTTGAGCGAATTAACCGGTGCGGTGTGGTTTATCGACCCGATTGACGGCACGATTAATTTTGTCAAACAGCAGCGCGATTTCGGGATTATGCTGGCTTTATATATCGACGGCAAAGCGCAGTTCGGGATTATTTACGATGTGATGCGTGATGATTTCTATCATGCTTTCTGCGGCGAGGGCGCTTATCTCAACAAGCAGCGTATAGCGCCGCCGCCTGATGCCCAATTGGCAGACAGCCTCGTGATTCTCGAAAGCGGCGCGATTAAGCGTAATGATCCCTTAAGCCGCTATGCCTTAGAGCATTGTTTGAGCGCACGCGTGGTCGGCAGCACGGCTATTCTTACGGGCATTATTGCCGGCGGACGTGCCGCCGCCTTTATCAGCGTGCGGCAAATGCCTTGGGATATCGCTCCTGCGATTGCCATTTTGGGCGAGCTGAATATCCGCATCACGCAACATGACGGCAGCCCCATGTCTTTATTGCAGGGCGAAAACTGCCTGATTGCACAGGAACAAGTACATCAAGAAATGTTGCGGTAATGCTTGGTGATTATAATGATGGGAATCGCGCCGATTAGGGCGCGCTTTTTTTGGGAGAAGAGAAAAATATGTGGCTGTATTTATTAGCAATGATAGTGGGATTAAGCGTGTTGGTGTATAGCGCCGATGTCTTTATTGACGGTGCCAGTCATTTGGCTAAGAAATTTCATGTGCCGAAAGTTATTATCGGCATGTTTATTATCGGCGTGGGCACCTCGGCACCCGAGATGGTGGTGTCTGTTTTATCCGCAATGGAAGGCAGTTCGGGTTTGGCACTGGGCAATGCCTATGGTTCCAATATCGTTAATATTACTTTGGTACTGGGATTGACTGCCGTCATCAGCCCTTTATTGATTCAGCCGACAGTGGTTAAAAAAGATTTTATTTGGCTGTTTGCGATAACGGCGCTTGCTTTATGGCAATTATGGGATAAGCAGCTTAGTCGTTTTGAAGGTTTTATCTTATTGTTTGTATTGTCTGTTTTATTAACGCAGCAATTTATAGAAGCCAGAAAATCGGCTAAAGACAGCGCTGCCGCCTTGGCAGAAGAGGAATTGTCGCAATTGCAGGAAATTAAAATATCGCTTGCTTTGGCAAAATTAACGGGCGGATTGATTGCCTTGATTATCAGTTCGCGCTTGATTGTATGGGGTGCGGTAGAACTGGCGCAGCTTTGGGGTTTGTCCGAGTTGATTATCGGTTTGACGATTGTTGCGATCGGCACTTCTCTGCCCGAATTGGTCTCATCTGTTATGGCGGCAAGGCGCGGCGAGCATGAAATGGCTTTAGGGAATGTAATCGGTTCTAATATTTTTAATACCTTAGCGGTGGTTGGTTTGGCGTCGGCGATTTCGCCTTTTAACATTGCTCCTGAAATTTTGCGCCGCGATATTTTTGTGATGGTGGCGCTCACGGTCTTGTTATTTGTGCTGTGTTTGTGGGCTTTGCGCAATAGCGGACGTATGGGCAGAAGTGCCGGTGCCATATTAACAGCTTCGTTTATTGCCTATACGCTGTGGTTATTGCACGATACTTTGGCTTAAAGATTTATCTGTTTGAAAAATAACTATAAGTTTATGCAAGGTTTTTTGCTGCAATGCAACATAAAAATCTCGAGTAATTGTATTTTTGTAACGTATTGTTTTTAAATAAATATAAACAGTGAATAAAAATTCATTATTTTTTATCAAAATTGCTTGACGCAGTGCAGCAAACTGCCTATAATGCGCCCCAACATCATCGATGTTATCTCCTCTATATCCTCCTTTGGTGGTTGTTGGCCGAGTCGTTCGACTCGGCTTTTTTTATCCTGCATTTCCTGCATTTCCTGCATTTCCTGCATTTCCTGCATTTCCTGCATTTCCTGCATTTCCTGCATTTCCTGCCGCAGTTTTACTGCTTTACAATACCGCTTTCCGATAAGATTAATGGTCTGTCGGATATTCGATGAGAACGAATAAGGAGTAGAGAATGAAACAAGCCACACAATTACTATAGTCAAGAAAATCAAAAAGAGTTACAAATCCATAGGAAGTAAAAGAATAGTTTATCGATGCAATCTAAGCGCCAATCCTTGCGTTTACGTTTAAGCCAAGCCCACGTTTTCTCGATTGGCTTCAGATCCGGACTGTAT
>NZ_JBXGGR010000020.1:0-36219 GCF_056855035.1 Suttonella sp. | reverse complement strand
TTTGTCTGCCATCTTTTTTGACCTGTTTTGAGCCACAGAAAAAGCATTTTTTGTGTTCAAAGCTTTTGACCTCGCTAAAAGCCTTACAGAATAAGGCTTTTCAAACTTTTTAGCACCTAAAATGTCCCTTTGCCCGCAAACTCACCGCCGAGCCGACTCAGCACTACTCATCACGCTGGACGAATGACCGCAATAAAACATTGTGGGCGTCTTTTGTCTTTGAAGGGAGCAAACGGCTGTATTGGAGTGGCGATACGGGTTATGCCCAGCATTTTGCCGACATTGGCAAAAAATATGGCGAATTTGACCTTTCCTTTATGGAGATTGACGCCGCCAACGCAGGCTGGCCAAAAACGCATATGTTCGCTCATCAATCGGTGCAGGCAAGCCTTGATTTAAATGCCAAAAAAATGGTGCCAATGCATTGGGGCGTGTTTAGTTTGGGGCGAAATCCGTGGTATGAGTCTATTGATAATGCGGTCAAAAGTGCCAAAACCCATAATCTTGCCATTGATGTGCCAAAAATGGGCGAGAAATACAGCGATAATTTTGTGGGCGAAGAGTGGTGGACGGATAAGTCCCTAAGAAGGCAATAAATCACTGCTGTCTGCGGCTTTCTATCTGAATTGAAAAGCAAAATTGATGCTATAGTCGAAGCATTAAAAAAGTATTACGGTCTTGGCTCATCTTCCGTACGCTCCGTATTGTCTGCGGCTTCTGCCTTGTACTACTTTTTCACTTCTCCGATTATCGCTGTGTATCTGTATTTTATCGTTTATTTTCCTTTTTTCATAAACTTGTTAATGCGGCAATGAGGCGCCGCCGCAGAGATTAAGATTTTGCCCTGTTACGGCATCGGCGGCGGGAGAGAGTAGATATGCGGCGGCAGCGGCGGTCATTGCTTTCAGGTACGACTTATCATCGCGGCGATCGCGTGATGTTTCAGCTGGAGCGTTTTAACGAGCGTTGATTTTTTCGACTTGCCAGTAGTGGTTGATGCTCGTGAAATTAAAGGCCAGCGGGGTTTCTCGGTATTGGATGCGGATGCGGTCGCCTTGTCGGAATTGCTCGAGCAGGTAGGGGTTAACCGCTAAAGTAATGTCTTGCTGAAAGGGTGCATTGAATGCCAGTGTCCACCAATTGCTTTGTGCGGCGGGAGCATGTGCCGTAATCTTAGCTTCGCTATAGCCGATTTCGCCTTGATACGCCCATAGCACTATGAGCGCGCGGGTGCCGACAACAGCGAATAGCGGAATGAAACATAGCGGCAATAGCCATTTCAGGCTGTTTTCCCATAGGCTTTCGGGGCTGTTTTGCGCTTGGTATTTGGCTTGCTGTTTGGCGTGGCTTTTGCCGTATTGCCAGATGAAATAGCTGATTAAGGCGGCGAGGGCTGCCATGCCGATAAGGCTGATCGGATAGGCGTTTTGTTTGACGATGTAGGTGTTGGGCAGGGAGGTGTAGAGAAATCCTGTCAGGGCGTTGAGAACCAGCATGATACTGATTTGGCGGTTGAGTCCGATGTCGTCTTGCATGATATTTCCTAGGATGAAAGGCTTATTGTAAGGATTTTCGACAGATATTGCTGATTTTTAGCTGACAATATTGGGCAGCTGCCATTATTTGTTTACTTGTCGTTTTATTTTCTGAATGAAATGAGTTCTTGGAAAAATGTATGTATATATGCAGGCGAGGAATTTTTAATATTGGCACTGTTCAGGCTAGATAGTGTAGTCACAAACCGCAAGGTATGCGATTATCTTGCATCACTAAACATCTCACGGTCCCCCCATGAAACAACCCGCTCACCGCCGCCACGATTTAACCGACCACCAATGGCACCTGATTGAAAACCACCTGCCCGGACGCAAAGGCAGCCGGGGCGGCCAGGCAGTGGATAACCGGCAATTCATCAATGCCGTTTTCTGGATACTGCGCACCGGCGCACCCTGGCGGGATCTTCCGCCCGATTACGGTGGCTGGAGTAACACCCACCGTCGCTTTATCCGTTGGCGCAACAAAGGCATCTGGACGAAGCTGATGCTCATCCTGGCGGGAGAAAAAGATATGGAATGGCTGATGGTAGATGCCACCCATATCAAGGTTCATTCCTATGCGGCGGGAGCCAAAGGCGGCAATGAAGGCATGAGCCGTACAAAAGGGGGCTGAATACCAAGCTGCATCTGGCGGTGGATGCTCACGGGATGCCGGTAAAATTCGTGTTAAGCGAAGGTAGTGCGGCAGACTGCCTGTTTGCCGAAGCGCTGATTGCCGATACGGCAGCCGGCAAGTTGTTGGCCGATAAAGCCTATGACACTGATGCGATCAGAAATTTGGCGGCCTCACTGGGGATGGATGCCGTTATCCCGCCCAAGGCCAATCGCAAGGAGCAACTGCCTTTTGACCGCTATCTGTACCGTTACCGCCATTTGGTGGAGAATCGCTTTTTGGATTTCAAACGCTGGCGGGGCATTGCCACGCGTTATGCGAAGAGACTGGCTTCGTTTGCTGCGGCAATAGAAATCCGGATTATTGCCATGTGGTTGAAAATATTGTGACTACACTATCTAAAGTTTAGCCGCTTTTCTATACATTCTAGGAGTCGGTTCATACCGAAAACAGGGAAGTTTTGCCCAAGCAGATGGTTGCTTGGGCTTTTTTTTATACCGAGGAAATATGGTCGATGAGTTTTTTCATGGCAGCGGGCAGGGCGGCGCCGTGAATTTCCTGCGGTGCAAGCCAGCGCATTGCCGCATCCGTATCCGAGAATTCGTCTTGATGCCTGTGATAGCTTTGGTAATGAATATTGAGGCGGTAGTGCGTAAAGACATGACAGAAGGCGAATGCCGCTGCGGATTGGGCTTGCAAGTTTTGCTCTCGGGCATAGTCTTGCAAGGCTTCAATGCTGTCAAACCACGGCAGTATCCACAAATTGCCCCATAAGGCTGTTTCTGCGCGGCGGCGGAAGAGGATTTTGCCGTCTGTGCGGCGACAGTAGAGAAAATAGCCGTCGCGGCTTTTTTTGCTGCTGCCGGCGCTTTTTTTCGGATATTCGCCGACGGTGTCTGTGCGCAGGGCTTGGCAATCGTCGGCAAGCGGACATTCGCCGCATTGCGGGCGGCTGCGTTTGCAGATGAGGCTGCCCAAATCCATCAGCCCCTGCGTGTAGCTTTTTAAATCGGCAGCACTGTGGGGTAGAAGGGTTTCGGCCTGCCGCCAAAAAATATCCTGCGATTTGGCAGATTTGATGTCGGCATCAATGGCGAAATGGCGCGCCAATACGCGTTTGACGTTGCCGTCGCAGATGGCTTCGCGCGCGCCCCAAGCAAAGACGGCAATGGCCGCCGCCGTGCTTCTGCCTACGCCTTTTAATTGCTCTAAGCTTTCTCTATGGCGGGGAAAATGACCGCCGAAATCGCGGCAGATTTGCTGGGCGGCGTAGTGCAGATTGCGGGCGCGGGCGTAGTAGCCCAAGCCGCTCCAATGCTCAAGCACTTGTTCCTGCGTGGCGGCGACCAGACTTTGTACGTCGGGAAAGCTTTGCACAAAGCGCCGGTAATAGGGGATGACGCTGGCAACTTGGGTTTGCTGAAGCATGATTTCCGACAGCCAAATGCGGTAGGGGTCATCGCATTGCCAAGGCAGATGATGCCGACCGTGCTGCCTTTGCCAAGCAATGAGTTTCTGTGCGAAGGCGCTCATTTGCCGCCTAAGAGATAGCTGCCGTTATACAGTACATATACGGCAATCACGGCGATGATAATGCCTGCCGTATTGCGGCGGCTGAGTGTTTCTTTGAAAAAGAGCAGACCGAGCAGGGTAGCGAGCAGTATCACGCCGATATTCATGATGGTAAAGACCAGCGCGGTTTGTGATTTCAATACTTGATGGGCGCGGATGTAGGTAAAGATATTGCCGAAATTGAGCATGCCTAAGACGATGCCGCAGGCGAGGGAACGCCAATCAAAACGGCGGCGCATGATAAGCAGATAGGCGAGCATCAGCAAGGCGGCAAGGATAAAGGTAATAAAGAGGGTGCTGAGGGCACTTTTCTCCGCCACCAGCGAGATGCGTTTGAGCAGGATGTCAATCACGCCGTAACCGCCCCAGACGGCGATCAGCCACAGCCAGTCATGCTGTCGGCTTTGGCTGTCGCTTTTCAGCAATAGGATGAGGGCGATAAAGGTCAGGGCAATACCGATGGCTTTGGCATAGCTGAGTTGGTCCTTAAATAGCCAAAAGGCGGCGATGATGCTGATAATGAGGGAGAGTCTTTGCGCGGCATCGGTGCGCACGATACCGTTTTTTTCAATCGATTTGCCCAAAACGATAAAAATGCTAGGCAGCAAAATGCCCAAGGCGGCAAACAGCCACCAATGGCTCAAATAATTATCCGCGGCTTGCAGATTAGGTTTGGAGATAAAGAAGGTCAGCAAGGCGGCGGTGGGGTAGTTCATAAAAATGGCTTGCTCGATAGAAATACCCTGTGCACGCCAGATTTTAATCATGACGGAAACGGCAACGCTGAAACAAATGCTGAGTAACAAATAGTTCATCAAAAATTCCTTTTTGCTTGAAATTCCGCTATTTATAGCGGTAGAGTTTAATTGGAAGAGCGGTAGTAAGTCCTTCCAATTCAGGGTAACGCCTAGGGCGACGCTTTATGCTTGTTCTGTGTGTTGAAACATAGTTTTTGACCACAAAAAAGTCAGATAGTGTATCCGACTTTTGAATAAAGCGTGTAACAGAGTAACAGAAGATTAATGCTTCTGCTTGATGATTTCCACCCAATAACCGTCCGGGTCATAGACAAAAGCGATATCGTTCATGCGTCCGTCTTCAGGGCGTTTTTTAAATTTCACATTGTTTTTATCCAGCCAAGCGATTGCCGCATCGAAATCCGGCACGCTGACGGCAATATGTCCGTAACCGCCGTTTTCACCGTTGCCGATGTGGTAAGAGAAATTTTCGTCTTTTTCCGAGCCCCAGTTATGGGTAAGCTCTAAAACGCCGCGGCGGGTCGAGAGCCATTCGCGGCGGGCATCGTCGTCTTCGGGCAGGCTTTCGTCAGGCGCGAGATAGGCCAGAAAGCAGAGACTGAATTGTCCGTTCTCATAGTGGTTTAAACGAATGACGCTCATGCCCAGAATGTCGGTGTAAAAGGCTAAAGATTTGTCGAGATCTTTAACGCGCAACATGGTGTGGGCGAAGGCAAAGCCTTGGGTTTCGTTAGGTGCATTGCTCATGATTTTCTCCTTGTTTGAAAAGCAAAAACGCCCAAAGGCGCTTTGCTTGTTTGTTAATTATTTGGCGGCGGCGTATTGCTCGCTGACGTAGTCCCAATTGACCACTTTCCACCAATTGTTCACATAATCGGGGCGTTTGTTTTGGTAGTTCAGATAATAAGCGTGTTCCCAAACGTCTAAACACAATATTGGTGTACCGCGTACGGCAGCAATATCCATTAAAGGATTGTCTTGATTTGCGGTGCTGCTAACCACTAATTTGCCGTCTTGCACCGACAACCATGCCCAGCCGGAGCCAAATTGGTTGACAGCCGCATCCGCAAAGGCTTTTTGGAAGTCTTCAAAGCTGCCGAAGGCGGCATTGATGGCGTTCGCCAGTTCGTCGCTAGGCGCATTGTTTTCCTGTGGCGCACGCATACCGTTCAGAAATAAATCATGGTTGTAATAGCCGCCGCCGTTGTTGCGAATCGCCGGGCTTAGGGCGGAAATATTGGCAAAGATTTCAGGCAGAGATTTGCCGTTGAAATTGGTTTCCGCAATGGCGGCGACGAATTTGTCGAAATAGGTTTTATGGTGTTTGTCTTTATGCAAATGCATGGTGGCTTCGTCGATGACCGGCTCTAAGGCATTGTAAGCATAAGGTAGATCTTGAAAAGTATAGCTCATAGTTTTCTCCTGTTAAGTGTGGTTTATCATCAGATGCCAAGATAAGTTCTTTCATCAATGATGGCAAGTTACGTTTATAAAATAAATCGGCTTAAATCTTCGTTGCCGAAAATGTCGCCCAAGGTTTTTTCCACATAAGAGGCGTCAACGGTGATGCTGTCGCCGCTGCGATCCGCCGCTGCAAAGGATAAATCGCTGGTCAGGCGTTCCATGAGCGTGTATAGGCGCCGTGCACCGATGTTTTCCGTGCTTTTATTGACTTGATAGGCGATTTCCGCAATTTTCGCGATGCCGTCTTCTGTGAAATTCAGTTGCAGATTTTCGGTGGCAAAGAGGGCGGTATATTGCTTAATCAGGCTAGCGTCGGGTTCGGTCAGAATGCGTTTGAAGTCTTCAATGCTCAGGGCTTGCAACTCCACGCGCACCGGTAACCGTCCTTGCAATTCCGCTACTAAATCCGAAGGTTTTGCTAGATGGAAAGCGCCGGAGGCGATGAAGAGAATATGGTCGGTTTTAATCACGCCGTATTTAGTCGATACCGCCGTGCCTTCCACTAGCGGCAGCAAATCTCTCTGCACGCCTTCGCGCGAGACGTCCGCTCCGCCCACGTCGCTGCGTTTGGCGACTTTGTCGATTTCGTCGATGAAGACGATGCCGTTTTGCTCCGCATTGGCTATCGCCAGGCTTTTGATTTCTTCGTCAGAGACCAGATTTTCCGCTTCTTCTTCGGCTAATTGAACTAAGGCTTCGCCAATTGTAAGTTTCTGCTTGCTTTTCTTTTGCTTACCCAAAGTTTTGAACATTTCGCTGAGTTGGCTGCTCATTTCTTCCATGCCGGGGGGCGCCATGACTTCAAAATGGGCTTCACGGTTGCCACTCAGCTCGATTTCAATCACTTTGTCATTGAGTTCTTCGCGCAGAATGCGTTCGCGGTAGGTGCGGCGGGCGATATTGTCGCTGTCGCTGCTTTCCGCTTCGCCCTCAAACCATGTCGGGGTTTTGGTCGGCGGCACGAGTACGTCCAAGACGCGCTCCAAGGCGACCTCGCGCGCCTTGCTTTGCACGCGTTTGCGCGCGCGTTCGCGCTCCAATTTAATCGAGGTTTCCGCCAAATCGCGGATAATCGAGTCCACATCGCGTCCCACATAGCCGACTTCGGTAAATTTGGTGGCTTCGACTTTGACAAAGGGCGCTTCCGCCAATTTCGCCAAACGGCGCGCAATTTCGGTTTTGCCGACGCCGGTCGGTCCGATCATCAGAATGTTTTTCGGCGTGATTTCGCTTTGCAGCGGTTCGCCGATTTGGCGGCGGCGCCAGCGGTTGCGCATGGCATTAGCTACCGCGCGTTTGGCTTCTTTTTGTCCGACAATATGGCGGTCGAGTTCTTCCACGATTTCGCGTGGCGTCATATTGAGGTCGCGGTACTCATTGTCTGATTTATCCATTATTCGTCCTTTAATTCGTCTAAGATGATGTTGTGATTAGTATAAACGCAAATATTGGCGGCGATATTCAAGCTCTTGACGGCAATCTCGTTCGCCGGCATATCGGTGTTGTGGAAGAGGGCGCGTGCCGCCGAAAGGGCGTACATGCCGCCCGAGCCGATGGCGGCGATATCGTCTTCGGTTTCTACCACATCGCCGTTGCCTGATAAAATCAGGGTATGTTCCTGATTTGCCACAATCAGCATGGCTTCTAAGCGGCGTAGGGCGCGGTCAGTACGCCATTCCTTCGCCATTTCGACCGCCGCGCGCAGCAATTGTCCGTCCTGCGCTTCTAATTTGGCTTCAAATAATTCGAATAAAGTGAAGGCATCGGCGGTAGCGCCGGCAAAGCCCGCCAAAACCTGCCCGCGGTAGAGGCGGCGGATTTTGCGCGCATTGCCTTTCATAATCGTCTGCCCCAGCGAGACTTGCCCGTCGCCCGCTATCGCCACATGGCGGCCGCGGCGCACGGAAAGTATGGTTGTGGAATGTGCATCAAACATAAAAAGTCCTATTTTCTGAATTTCTGCCGATGTGGCGACAGAGGGAGAATTTTTCAAGCGCAAGGCATTTACGAATGGTAATTTATGCGGTATAAACGCGCATGAATCAAGATTGGGAGAAGGAAATGTCATTCATCGATAAAATTTTTAAACGCGAAAAACGCCGCACCATTCCCGAAAATTGGCAAATGCCTGTGGCAGGCGACATCATTAGTTTGGATAAAGTACCTGATCCGGCTTTTGCCAGCGGCTCTTTGGGAGCGGGTTTTGCCATTGATGCCGTCGGCGATGAAATTCTTTCGCCTGTCGACGGCGTGATTAGCGAGCTGTTCAGCACTTTGCATGCGGTGTCTCTGCTTGCCGATAATGGTTTAGAGGTCTTGATTCATATCGGCATCGATACCGTCAGTTTGCAGGGACGCGGATTTACCGCCCTCGTCTCGCAAGGAGAAGCCGTGCATGTCGGGCAAGCCTTGGTGCGCGTGGATTGGGAAGTGGTAAAAGCTGCCGGTTTATCCACCTTGGTGCCGGTTATTTTTACCAATGCACTGGGGCAAGGCGTGGAAGTCAGCCAAAAATGCCCTTATTTCGTTTGAGGCGATTAGGTCGCGCCTTTTCATTCGGGAATCTTGTCAGGGAATCATATGGAAAATTTACACACCGCTTTGGATTATCTGCGCTATGCCGCCAGCGAGTTTGCCCGCCACGACATTTATTACGGGCATGGCACTGACAATGCCCTTGACGAAGCCGCCGCATTGGTCTTAGGCATATTAAAACTGCCTTTTGATTTGCAGCCGCTGTATTTGCAGACCCGCCTCACGAAGGCGGAAAAAGAGGCATTGGCTGCCGCAATCGACAAACGCGTCACGCAGCGTATTCCCGCACCCTATTTAAGCAAGCGCACGCTTTACGGCGGCTATGAATTTTATATTGACGAACGCGCTTTGATTCCGCGTTCGCCGATTGCGGAGTTGATAGAGCGCGATTTGCAGCCTTATTGGCAGGGCGGCGAGCCGCAGCGTATTTTGGATTTGTGCTGCGGCAGCGGCTGTATCGGCATGTTGGCGAAATACCGTTATCCGCAAGCGGAAGTGCTGTTGAGCGATATCAATGCCGATGCTTTGGCGGTGGCAGAAATCAATTTGGCGCGCGCCAATATGAGCGGCTATGGCATCGAGACGGTACAAAGCGATTTGTTTAGCGGCGTGAGCGGGGAATTTGATTGGATTCTATGCAATCCGCCCTATGTAGAAGAGTCGGAAATGCAGGAGATTGCAGCGGAATTTTTACATGAACCGCGCCTTGCCCTGACTTCCGGCGCGGACGGCTTGGATTTGAGCCGCAAGATTCTCGCCCAAGCGGCGGATTATTTGAGCGAAAACGGCGTTTTAATTTTGGAAGTTGGCATGAGTTGGCAGAATCTTGAAACCGCTTATCCGGAAATCGGTTTTGATTGGATTGAATTTGAACGCGGCGGCGAGGGCGTATTGGCGGTCAGTCGCGATGAATTATTGGCTTGGCGCGAGGCAGGATTGCTTTAAACGCCGCCGGCACAGCCTTTGTGATTCGGGCTTAATAGAGAAATCATACGCATAGGAGCAAGAGATGAATAAGACTTTAGGCACGACTTTATTGGTATCCGGCACGATGATCGGCGCCGGCATGCTGGCAATGCCGCTGACTTCGGCGGGTATCGGTTTTGCCGCCACCGCTGTTTTGCTGATTCTGATTTGGGCGATGCTGAGTTTCAGCGCTTTATTATTCGTAGAAGTGTATCAAACCGTGCCGGCAGATGCCGGCATCGGCACCTTAAGCGCCAAATATTTCGGCCGCTTCGGCAGAATTGTATCTACCGCAGTCATGCTGATTTTTCTCTTCGCTTTATTGGCGGCTTATATGACCGGCGGCGGCAGCATTTTAGCCGCCTATCTGCCGCCGATGGGCGATGCGCAGACGCATAAGATTGTCTCGGTCTTGCTGTTTACCTTGCTGCTGGGCGCAGTGGTGGTCTTGGGAACTTTGGTGATTGACGGTTTGAACCGTCTCTTGTTTTACAGCATGTTGGCGGTATTGGTTTTTGTGCTGATTGTGATGATGCCGGAAGTGTCGATGCAGAATTTATCCGCCATGCCTTTGGATAAGGCTTTGATAATTTCTGCCTGTCCCGTCTTTTTTACCTCTTTCGGTTTTCATGGCTCGATTCCTAGTTTTAACAAATATTTAAACGGCGATGTGAAGGCTTTGCGTATCGCGATTTTAACCGGCACAAGCATTACTTTATCGGTCTATATGCTTTGGCAATTGGGTACGCACGGCGTGTTGACGCAGGCGGCTTTTGTCGAGATTTTGAAAAATGATCCCACTTTAGGCGGCATGTTGAGCGCGGTGGAAGAGATTACCGGCAGCGCGCGAATCGCCAAGATTTTGCAGATGTTTTCGGTTTTGGCTTTGGTGACTTCTTTTTTAGGCGTGGCATTGGGCTTGTTTGAAACGATTGAAGACATGTTGCAGCACGCTTTCGGCTTTAAAGCCAAGCGCCTGTTATTGGGCGTGCTGACTTTCGCCCTGCCTTTGCTGTTCGCGCTTTTTTATCCGGAAGGCTTTATTCAGGCTTTGCAGTATGCCAGCCAAATGTTCGTCTTTTACGCGGTCGTGTTGCCGGCGGCTTTGGTTTGGAAGGCGCGCCGTCAGTATCCGCATTTGCCTTACCGCCTATGGGGCGGCAATTGGCTGTTATGGCTGATTATTGTTTTGGGCTTATTGATTGTGAATGTGCCGTTTTTCATCCGCGCCGGCTATTTGCCCGAGGTGGTGGCTTAATCCGCCGCGCTTTAGAGTTTGATTAGAATATAGGTAAACAATAATACGCCGCCCATCAGCAGGGCGAAGCTGTCCCAATGCTGTGGTTGATTGCGGCTGTGCTCAAATAGGGCTTTGATGCTGCCGTGCTGTTTGACGCGGCTGAACAGATAAACAATGATGATAAAAATCGAGACAAGGGCAAGTGCGTCCATGGGTTTTCCTTATTCTAAGAGTTGCAAGAGGCGGCGGCGCAGGGCTTCTGCGGCGGGCGCGTCCAAGGCATTGCCGTGACGGTCGCTGAGATAGAAACTGTCTTCCACGCGTTCGCCGAAAGTGGCGATTTTAGCATGGCTGAGATGGATATGCTGTTCGAGCAGCACGCAGCTGATTAAGGACAGCAATCCGTGGCGGTCGGTGCAGATAAGCTCCATTTCGCTATGGCGCGCATGATGGCGGAAGCTGATGCGCGGCGCGGCGGCAAAATGTTTGAGCGCAGGGTTATTCAGGCGTGGACTCGGCACTTGCGGCTGCGCATCGGATTGAATACTGTTTTTCAAGACTTGAATCATTGCCGCATTCAGCGGTGTTTGTCCGTTTAGGCTGTATTGCTGCAAGGTACGCGCCTGCGCATGGTTTTGGCGGTAGAGGCGGGCTTCTACAATATCAAATCCTTCTTTTTCCAAATAATGGCTGATATGGGCGAAAACGATGTCGGGCGGCTGTTTCGCTGCGATAAATAAGCGTTGGTTGGCGCTGTCGAGGGCGATAACGGTGTTTTCTTCTTCGGGATTGAGCAATGCCCGACTTTTGGCAAGGATGATGGCGGGGCTTTCATTGCTGAAAAAGGCGGCGGGCAAGGTCGTCCACAGTTGCTTTAAGGCGGCGGCTTGTTGAGGTGCCAGCACGAGTGCGGCGGCTTGCAATTGCTGAATATGGCGGTCGTGGCTGGGGTGCTTTGCCTGCAAATGTTCGCGCGTCAGGCGGTAGAGATTGTGCATCAGTCCGGCGCGCCAGCTGTTCCACAGTTTGCCGTTGGTGGCGGAGATGTCCGCCAAGGTGAGCAAATAGAGGTAGTCCAAATACTCAGGTTGAGGAAAGAGAGCGGCAAAATCGGCGATGATTTGCGGATTGCTCAGGTCTTTTTTTTGTGCCGTGAGCGAGAGTTGCAGATGTTGGCGGACGAGGAAAACGAGCAGTTCGCCTTCTTCGGCGCTGAGACAGGGATTGTGCGCGGCATAGTCGGCGGCAATGTCTGCGCCGATGCGGCTGTGATCGCCTTGGCGGCCTTTGCCGATGTCGTGCAAAAGTGCGGCAAGATAGAGAATGGCAGGGCGTTCGAGATTGTGCATGATGCGCTGTGCTTCGGGGTATTGCGGGCAGGATTGTTTGAAAAGGTCGAGAAAATAGAACAGGCGCAGACTGTGCTGGTCAACGGTGTATTCGTGCAGGAGATCGTATTGCATTTGTCCGACGATGTGGCGGAAGGGCGGCAAATAGCGGCTGAGCAAGCCGTAGCGGTGAATGCGGCGGATTTCGCGGTAAAGATTGCCGTCTTGGCTGAGAAGTTGCAAAAAGGCGGCGTGCGATTGCATGTCTTGTTCGAGCATGAAATATTGCGCATATTCTTCGCGCAATTGCCTGCCCAGTTGCGGCGAGAGGCTGTCAATGTCGGGGCGGGAGAGCAAACGCAGGAAAATTTGCCACACAAATGCGGGTTCGGTAGAGAGTTTTTGCGGGTTTTTCAGGGCTAAGCGCTGATTGCGCAAGATAAAATCTTCGTCCAAAGGTTGAATGAGAACAGGGCTGTTCAGGATTTCGTCGCAGAGTTTCATCGCCAGTCGGTTGAGGCGGCGGATATGCAGGGCGCTGATGTAATACAGGCGCATAAATTCCTGAACAGCAATGGCTAATTCGCCTTTGAAGCCGAATTGCGCGGCGAGCTGTTTTTGCGCTTCAAAGGACAGCACGTCTTTGGGACGCTTGATGCACAGATGCAGGCTGAAGCGGATGCGCCACAGTATGTCGCGGCTGTCCATCAGTTGCCGATATTCGGCAGGTCGGAGAAGCTCTTGCCAATTTTGTTGCCCTAAGCAATAGCGCTGTACCCAGCCAATCATATGAATATCGCGCAATCCGCCGGGATCGGTTTTAATGTTCGGCTCCAAGCGTCCTAGGGAAATTTGCCGTGCGTCGCGTTGTTTCTGTTCGTTCAGTTTTGCCGCAAGAAAGCCTTTCTGTTCGACCGTTGTCGGCGAGAGTAGGCGGATATGTGCGGCAAGCTCGGCATCGCCGCAGAGAAATCTTTGCTCCAGCAGGGCGGTAAGAAAGCTGTGGTCTGCGGCAAGGTCTTGCCGACATTGGCTAAGGCTGCGCACGCTGTGGGCGATGTCGATGCCCAAATTCCATAAGAGTCGGATGAAATCCTCGGCTTGGGATTGCTGTCCTTCGGGGCAGAGGATGAGCAAATCGATGTCGGAATGCGGGAAGAGTTCCGCGCGCCCGTAGCCGCCAATGGCGATGAGGCTGATGCTGTCGCGTTGCGGATAACGGGCATGCAGCCCCTGTAAGATACAGTCGATTTGTTCGCTGCGATGCGCAATCCACGCCGCAACGGGAAAATCCGCGCAGAGCGCGGCGATTTGTTGATGACTGAGATTGTCTAAGAAAGTTTTGGCAAAGCGGCAATAATCCGACGGCAAAAGCGGCGCTTCTGCCGCCGAAAAATAAGGAAAATCAATTGATGGCGCTGATGCCTGCATCGCGTTCGGCTTGGCTGAGAGTAAAGATTTCGTAGCCTGTGTCGGTTACGGCAAGCATATGTTCCCATTGTGCGGACAGCGAGCGGTCTTTGGTTACGGCGACCCAGCCGTCGGGCAAGATGCGTAAATGTCTTGCGCCGGCATTAATCATCGGCTCGATGGTAAAAGTCATGCCGGCTTCCAAGACCACTCCTGTATCGGGTTTGCCGTAATGCAAAACTTGCGGCTCTTCATGAAAGCCGCGCCCGATGCCGTGTCCGCAAAACTCATGTACGACGGAAAAGCGCTCGGCTTCGGCAAATTTTTGAATCGCATGCCCGATATCGCCCAAGCGTACCCCGGGTTTGACCATTTTAATGCCCACCCACATGGCTTCGTAAGTCTTTTGTACCAGCCGTTTGGCAAGAATGCTGGGTTCGCCGACCATATACATGCGGCTGGTATCGCCGTGAAAACCGTCCACGATGACGGTAACGTCGATATTCAAAATATCGCCGTTTTTGAGTTTTTTCTCATTGGGAATGCCGTGGCAAATTACGTGATTGACCGAAATGCAGGTATGCTTGGGGTAGGGCGGCGTGCCATAGCCCAGACAAGCCGAGACGGAACCGCGCTCGGCAATATATTGCGCGCAGATGTCGTCCAAGGCTTCCGTGCTGATGCCGGCTTTGACATGCGCGCCGATCATATCTAATACATCGGCTGCCAAGCGGCCGGCGACGCGCATTTTGGCAATCTCGTCCGCGTTTTTAATGATGATGCTCATAAAAGTCCTTTGTCTGTTAAGACCTGTTGTCCGTGTGGGCGGAGTGGCGCTTTGGATGATGATTATTAAGAGAAAAAATATCCGACTGCGCCGCTATGCTCTCTGCCCGAATGCGAGAGAATTTGGTAAAAACAAGCGGCTATGGTATAAAGCACGCCGCCGAAAGGCAAATCGAAAACACACAAACGCTGAAATCCTCTGCTTGGGTGCGCGTAAAACGCGTTGAGCAGGGCAGGCGTTTGGAGGCTTAACCCTTTAATTATGGAGTATTTAATGAGTCAAGTTAGCATGCGCGAACTCTTTGAAGCAGGCGCTCACTTTGGTCATCGCACCCGTTTTTGGAATCCGAAAATGGCACCTTACATCTACGGCAAGCGTGGCGACATTCATATCATTAACTTGGAAAAAACCGTCCCGATGCTCAACGATGCCTTGAATTTCTTAGGCACGGTTGTCGCTAACGGCGGACGCGTCATGTTTGTCGGCACGAAGCGCAGCGCTTCCGAAGCCGTTGAAAAAGCAGCCAGCCGCTGCGGCATGCCTTATGTCAATTTCCGCTGGTTGGGCGGCATGATGACAAACTTCAAAACCATCCGCCAATCTATTCGTCGCTTAGAAGAAATTGAAAAAATGAGCGAAGACGGCACTTATGCCAAATTAGCAAAAAAAGAAGTCATCATCATCGAGCGCGAGCGCGAAAAATTAGCGCGTGTCTTATCAGGCATCCGTAACATGAAGCAATTGCCTGACGTATTGTTCGTTATTGACGTAGGTCATGAAGACATCGCCATTCAAGAAGCGCGCAAATTGGGCATTCCGGTTATCGGCGTAGTCGATACCAACGGCAATATCGACGGCGTGGATTACATCATTCCGGGCAATGACGACTCTGTGCGCGCGATTCGTCTGTATGTTGAATCTGTTGCCGATGCGGTAGAAGCGGCAAAACGCACTGCGGTCAACCGCGGTCAAGAAGATGCGGCGGAGAAGCTGGAAGAAAGCGTAAACAAAGCTGAAGAAGCGGCACAAGAAGACGCCGAATAATTATCTAAGGCGCTGTTTTTGCAGCGCCGTCTTTTTGAAGGAGAAAGTATGTCTATTTCTGCACAATTAGTGAAAGAACTGCGTGAGCGTACCGGCGCAGGCATGATGGAGTGCAAAAAAGCGCTCGTCGAAACCAATGGCGATATTGAAGCGGCCGTTGACCATATGCGTAAAACCGGTTTGGCGAAAGCGGATAAAAAAGCCGGTCGTATTGCTGCCGAAGGCACTTTGGTATTCTCGGCCAGCGCCGATAACAAAGAAATTACTTTGGCTGAAGTGAACTGCGAAACCGATTTCGTAGCCATGGGCGATGAATTCCAAGCCTTTGCAAAACGTGTGGCGGAAGTGGCGCGCGAGCAAGGATTGACCAATGTGGAAGCCTTGTCTGCCGCTGAATTTGCCAATGGCGTCAGCATTGACGACCGCCGCCGTGAGTTGATTGCCAAAATTGGCGAAAATATGTCGGTGCGCCGCGTGATTACCTTAAAAACCGCCGCAGGCACTTTAGGGGCTTATCTGCATGGCAAGAAAATCGGTGTTTTGGTGGAAATCGAAGGCGGCGACGCGGAATTGGCCAAAGATTTGGCGATGCAGGTTGCCGCAGGCAATCCGATTGCTTTAGACGCGCAATCTCTGCCGCAGGATTTCTTGGATCGTGAAAACGAAATCCACCGCAGTAAAGCACAAGATTCCGGCAAACCGGCGAATGTGATTGAAAAAATGGTGGAAGGCGCGATGAAAAAATTGTTCAGCGAAGTAACTTTGCTCGGACAAAAATTCATCAAAGACCAAGACATTACTATCGAAGAATTGCTGAAGCGCAAAAATGCCAAAGTCATTCAATATGTTCGCTATGAATTAGGCGAAGGCATTGAAAAAGAAGAATCTGATTTCGTTGCCGAAGTCATGGCGCAGGCAAAAGGTCAATAAGACTTTTCGCTTGCCGAAACCGCCGCTTGCTGGCGGTTTTTTTATCGCTGCCAAGGCATTTTTCCCGCGGTCTATGACGCATGGCTGAGAGTGTGTAAAATAGCGCGCCATATCCTAGAGTAGCAAAAGAAGGTTCGCATGAATGTAGAGAATAAAACGCCGAAATATCGCCGTATTTTGTTGAAAATGAGCGGCGAGGCTTTGATGGGCGAGCAGCAGTTCGGCTTGGATGCCAATGTGGTGCGCCGCATTGCCGGCGAGATTGCAGTATTGAATCGCGCAGGCGTGGAAATTGCGATTGTCATCGGCGGCGGCAATTTGTTCCGCGGCGCGCAATTAGCAGCTTTAGGCATGGAGCGCGTTGCCGGCGATCATATGGGTATGCTGGCGACGCTGATGAATGCTTTGGCGATGCAGGACGCTTTGGAACAGCTCGAAGTGCCGGTGCGCGTGATGTCGGCTCTGCGCGTGGACGAGGTTTGCGAACCTTTTATCCGCCGCCGCGCGATTCGCCATTTGGAAAAGGGCAGGGTCGTTATCTGTGCCGCAGGAACGGGCAATCCTTTCTTCACCACAGATTCGGCGGCGAGTTTGCGCGCGATTGAATTGGAAGTAGATGCCATGTTTAAGGCGACGAAGGTTGATGGTGTCTATTCCAAAGATCCGAAAAAACATGCCGATGCGGTAAAATATGCCGAAATGAGCTATCAGCAGGTTTTGGAAGAGAATTTGCAGGTGATGGATGCGACGTCTATCGTGATGTGTCGTGATAATGAAATGCCTTTATTGGTTTTCGATATGACCAAACCTGATGAAATTATCCGCGCGGTCTTTGACGAGGCTGTGGGAACCGTGATTCATTCTTAAGGAGAGAAAATGTTAGATCCGATTTTTAAAGACGCTGACGAGCGTATGAATAAGTCTTTGCAGTCATTGGACGTGGCTTTAAGCAAAATCCGCACAGGGCGCGCCAATGTGGGCTTGCTCGATCATATCGAAGTGGAATATTACGGGGCGATGGTGCCTTTGTCGCAGGCGGCGAATGTGAGCGTCAGCGATTACCGCACCCTGATGATTCAAATCTGGGAGCGCGATATGGTCAGCAAAATTGAAAAAGCCATTATCAATTCCGATTTGGGATTAACGCCGAATACCGCAGGGCAGAATATTCATATCAATTTGCCGCCTTTAACCGAGGAGCGCCGCAAAGAGATGGTTAAAGTCGTGAAAAAAGAAGGCGAAGATGCCAAAGTCGCGGTGCGCAATATCCGCCGCGATGCCAATAATGAGATTGCCAAATTGCTTGCGGATAAGCAGATTTCCGAAGACGATCAACGCCGCGGCGAAACCGAAGTGCAGAAGCTGACCGACAAGCACGTCGAGAAAATCGATGCGGCTCTGGCGGCAAAAGAAAAAGAACTGATGGAAATGTAATGACGGAATTATCCGCCGTTCCTGCGCATGTTGCCGTCATTATGGACGGCAACGGACGTTGGGCAAAGCAAAGAATGCAGCCGCGCAGCTTCGGGCATCGCGCAGGGCGCAAGAGCGTCGATAAGATTGTCGCCGCCGCCGTGCAGGCAGGGATCGACACGCTGACCTTATTTGCTTTTAGCACCGAGAATTGGAATCGTCCGGCGGCGGAAGTCGAGCTGATTATGGACGTAATTCGGCGCAGCATCGCCGAAAAGTCGCAGCGCCTGAAAGCGCAAAATATTCGCATGCGGATTTTAGGCTCAAGAGAGCGATTGAGCGAAGAGATGTGCCGCCAATTTGACGCAGCGGAGTCATTGACGGCGGATTGTACGGGCATGCAGCTGATTTTTGCCCTGAATTACAGCGGACAATGGGAAATTTTGCAAACCTGCCGCAATTTATTGGCGCAGGCGCAAGCCGGAGAGCTGTCGGAAGAATTATCGCTGCAAGATTTTGAGGCGGCACGCCCGATTGCGGATTTGCCGCCGGTGGATTTGCTGATTCGCAGTAGCGGCGAGATGCGGATTAGCAATTTTTTACTATGGGAATTGGCATATGCGGAGCTGTATTTCACAGAAACCCTATGGCCGGATTTCGACGAACAGGAATTTCAACGCGCTTTAGCCGCTTATGCGCAACGCGAGCGGCGTTTCGGCGCATTATGTACGACTTAAAGGATGATTTATGAAACAGCGCATTATCTCTGCCCTTATCGCCATACCGCTGTTTATTAGCATGCTATTGCTCGCGCCTGTCGGGCTGTTTAAATTGTTTTGGCTGGCGACCTTGAGCTTGACGGCCTATGAGGCGGGCAAAATGTTTGATTTCGCCCTGCGTCCGAGCAATTTGTGGATGTATGTAGGCTTGAACGGCTTATTAAGCGCCGCCTTATTGTTCTTTTTTCCGCTGACTGCGGCGGCGACGGGGATTTTATATATCAGCGCTTTGCTTTGGCTGTTGGCGGTTCCCTATGTATTGAAAACCTACCGTTTTCAAACCTTGTCTAAAGGTCGCGACCGTTATTTCGCGCTGCTATGCCTTATTTTTCATTTGGCTTTTGCAGTGGCAGTCATGCGGGTCTATCAAGCGGTGGCAGGTATCGGACTCTTAACTTTATTGGTGTTGATTTGGGCAAGCGATGCGGGGGCGTATTTTATCGGCAAGCAGATTGGCAAAACGCCGTTTTCACCGCAAATCAGCCCGAATAAAACCTGGGAAGGCTTTGTCGGCGGCTTGCTTTTAGCCGCTTTATGCACACTTTTGTGGCTGTTTTGCTTTTCCGATCACCCTTTATTGCAGAGTTTTTCGGCAAAAATACTCTTTTTCGTTTCGAGCCTTGCGGCATTGGTCTATGCCGCTTTAGGCGATTTGTATGAAAGTTTATTAAAACGCCGCGCCGGTGTGAAAGACAGCGGACGCATCATGCCGGGACATGGCGGCGTTTACGACCGCATCGACAGTTGGCTGCCCGCCATTGTTATATGGGCACTGACTTTCGAATGGTTGCGTATGATTTAAATAATTAGGATAAATAATGATTTGGGGAATTTTAGGATTTTTGATTACCATCGGCGTATTGGTTACGATTCACGAATGGGGACATTTTGCGGTAGCGCGCTTTTTCGGCGTTAAAATTCTGCGTTTTTCTTTGGGTTTCGGCAAACCGATTTTAAGCTGGACGGGTAAAAAAGACGGCACGCAATATACGCTGGCGCCGATTCCCCTAGGCGGGTTCGTGCAAATGTACGGCGAAAAAGAAGGCGAAGAGATTCCCGCAGAAGATAAGGCGCGGACCTTTTCCGGTCGTCCAGCATGGCAGCGGTTTTTGATTGCCTTTGCCGGTCCAGCGGTTAATCTTTTGTTTGCCATTTTGGCTTTTGCGCTCTTGTTTATGCTGGGAGTGAAAGGGATTTCGCCGACGGTATTGCATGTTGCGCCGCAGAGTTTGGCGGCTAATGCCGGCTTGGCAGCAGGCGATGTGATTACGAAAATTGACGGGCGGACGGTTAAATTGGCGACTGATGCCCATGTGGCATTGGCGACTGCCGATCGCGGCGTGATAGAGGTGCAATATCAGCGTGACGGACAGCAAGGGGCGGCGCAATTGGATTTATCGGGGCTGAAAGCGGGCGATGAGCTGAATATGGCGCCGGTCTTGGGCATGTATTTGGCTGACGAGTGGTGGCCGGCGAAAGTGGGCGCGGTGTTGACGGAAAAGGATCGCGTTGCTTACCGTCTGCATGAAGGCAGCACTTTTGCCGCCGCACAAATGGGTTTGCAGGTCGGCGATCAGATTTTAGCGATTAACGGCGAAGCCCTGCAGGAACATGACGGCGCTTTCCGTATCTCGGATAAATTATTTACGATGAAACCGCAGGATACGGTTACCTTGCATATTCTGCGCGAGGGGCAGGAATTCAGCGTGACCGGACAGCTGGGACAGCAAATCGTCGAGGACAAAATCTATCCTTTCTTAGGCGTGGCATGGATGCGGATGCCTAACCGCGATTTCTTCGCCCGATATGAAATTGTGGAACGCTATTCTCCTCTGACATCATTGGGCAAAGGTGTGGAAAAAACAGTTGGCTATGTACACATGACTTTTGCCATGTTCAGGCGCCTGATTCAGCGTCAAATCTCTTTTGACAATATGGGCGGTCCGATTACTATCGGCGATGCGGCGGGTAAAACCTTAAAAATCGGCTGGGAAGAATTTTTGAATTTCCTCGGCATTGTGAGCCTGTCTTTGGCAGCGATCAATTTATTGCCGATTCCGATGTTAGACGGCGGGCATATGGTCTTTACCGCGCTGGAAACCATTCGCGGCAAAGGTTTGTCGGAAAAAACCATGACTTGGTGCTATCGGGTCGGTACAAGCCTCGTGCTGAGTTTTATGGCACTGGTCTTACTCAACGATCTGTGGCGCTATGTTATCCGCTAATCAATGGTGATATTCTGCATAAATCATCAGCACCCCCAGACGGCAATGCTCTTCTATATCAGTTAATTGGCGGGCATTGTCTTCATTATCTTCCAAAGCGGTATCTAATTCGGCAATTTCGCGCAGCTCCGTAATGAATTGTCCGATGCTTTCGTCTTTGATCTCTAATTTGCCCTGTTCCTGCATGAATTGATAAGCCAGCAAAAATCCCTGACACCAATTCACGAGGCTTTCGGCGCGCAAGAACAGCGGCTCTTCGTCGCTGAGCAAGAGTTGATAAGTCAGGGAATTGTCTTGCAAACTGCTGTCGCAATGCGCCAGCAATTCCTCGCTTAACTGCTGCGCATCGGCTTCTGCCAGCAGATTGGGGGCGAGAGCGGCTTGATTGAAGGCGGAAAATGCACTGAGCATGCCATGCAATTCCGCGCCGTCAAACCACCAGCCTTCTTGAGCGATTAAAGCGGCGAGGGCGGCATAATTTAGTGTGGGCATTATGTGTCCTTATGTGAAAAAAATGGTAGTATAAGCGAAGTTTCGGCTGCGGTAGCGGTTTAAATCAAAATATGGTGGTTAATCATATGATTTTAAATATAAAAAGCCTAATGTCGGGCTTTTGGGATTTAAAAAGCATGAGCAGCGGAGTGTTAAAGACGAAAAACAGGATTGAATGCGATGTCAGTTGAACGATTGCCAATTGATGAATTAAAAAGAATTGAAAAACAAGCCAGCAATGTATTAAAGCGATGGCGGAAATTGCAAAAAGATTTTGCCGATTTGCAAAATCAACATGCCAAATTGCAAGAGGAATTCCGTTTAACCGTGGATAAGAATGCAGAAGTGCTTGCCGCACAGGGCGATTCGCATCGCGAATCTTTAAATGTGTTGGAGCAGCAATGGAATACGCGCTATGAACGAGATGTCGCCGCGCTGAATCAGCAGTTGCAGGAATTGCAACAAAAACATGATATTACTTTTCAGCAACAGCAGGCGGAAAATGAATTGCGCTTTGACGCGCTGCATCAGGAATTAAAACAAGAAAGAAATGTCAAAGCCGCTTTGATTGCGCGCGTGAGAGGAGTGGAACATGAGTAAGCAAAAAATAAAAGTCAATCTGCAAGTGCTGGAAAGCGAATATCAATTGATGTGCGAAGCGCATGAGCGCAATGCCTTGATTGAAGCGGCGGATAATTTGAATATTCAATTAACCGAAATGCGCCGCAGCAATCCGCGCGTGCCGATTGAGCGTTTGGTCATGATGGGCGCGATTCAAATGGCTTTTGATTTGCAGCAGGAAAGAGAAACCCTGACTAAGGAAGTCCGTATTGTTAACGAGTCGGCAAAGCGCTTGGCAGATGCGCTTGATGCGGCGCTTGCAGAGGCTAATACGCAGGAATCCTGAGCGTCATTGTTGGTAAAATACAAGGCTCTTGGCGTTGATGCTGCTAAGAGCCTTAAATTATGCGTCGGATACGGCTGTGTTTTACAAACCCTGCGCTTTAAGCCATTGCGCCATATCGCTAATTTGCGGCGCTATGATTTCGTGGCCCATTTCATAGCTTTTCCACACCGGCGCATAAGCTTTAGATTTTAAGATTTCATGAGCCTTTTCTCCCAATTGATAATTAACTATGGGGTCATGGTGTCCGTGCATTTGCAGAATTGCCGGTGCGGCATAGCCGGCGACAGGTAATTCTTGCGCTTGGGCAAGATAGGTAGAGAGGGCTAAAATGCCGCCGCAGAGAACCCGCGTGCCAAGATGCAGGGCAATCACGCCGCCTTGTGAAAAGCCTGCGAAATAAATTTGTCGGGCAGGAATGCCGGCGTCAATTTGGCTTTGATAAATTGCACGGATTTGAGCGGCGCTTTGCTCGATGCCGGCGGCATCTGCATCGCGCAAAGTAAAATCGACGATATCGTACCAACCGGGCATATACATACTGTTATTGACGGTAATCGCACGCGAGGGAGCTTGCGGGAAAATAATTTTCGTACTGTTTTGTAAGGACAAATAAGGCAGAATGGGTAGGAAATCATCGGGTGTCGCCCCCAGTCCGTGTAGCCAAATGATGCAGTGCGTCGCGTTTTTATCTGCGCCGCGTATGATTTGTGTGAGTGCTTGTGTCATAATTTTCCTTTTTTAGCGAGAGAGTTAATGAAAGTAAGTATTGTAGTGTTGGCGCTGCTTCTCAGCGCTTGCGGTCAGAAAGGTCCATTATACTTAGCCGAGCCTGAAACGCTAAGCGCCAATCCGCCTGCGCAAGAAGCACAGGAGAATATTAATGAGTAAAGCCGCTTATTGGGCATGGCTGGACGGCGCAAAGGTGCAGGGCATCGCTTTACATGATTTGGTCGAACAATACGGTTCGCCGCTCTATGTGTATGACGGCAATGAGATTCATGCCCGTTTGCTTGCTTATCAGCAAGCGGCGCTTCAAGCGAAAATCCATTATGCGGTCAAGGCCAATAGCAATTTGAGTTTGTTGGCCAAAATGGCGCAATGGGGCGCCGGTTTCGATATTGTGTCATTGGGCGAATTGCGGCGGGTACAAATGGTGGGCGGTAAGGCGGCGGATATTGTTTTTTCCGGTGTAGGAAAAACGCAAGAGGAGTTGCGCTATGCTTTAGCCGCGGAAATCGGCTGTTTTAATGTGGAATCCGAAGCGGAATTATGGCAATTGGCAGATGTGGCTAAGCAGATGGGGAAAAAAGCGAAAATCGCTTTGCGCGTCAATCCGAATGTCGATGCCAAAACGCATCCTTATATTTCAACAGGCATGAAAGATAATAAATTCGGCATTGCCATCGAAGATGCTGAGCGGCTTTATCAAGCGGCGGCGCAATGCAGCGATTTGGAAATTATCGGTCTGGGCTGTCATATCGGTTCGCAGATTACGCAATTATCGCCTTTTCGAGAGGCTGTAGAAAGCATTAAATCATTAGCAGAGCGTTTGTGCGCACAGGGAATCGCCATTTCTCATATTGATATGGGCGGCGGTTTGGGGATTCAAATGCAGGCGGGGCAAGAAGTGCCTGCGCCGCAGGATTTGCTTGCCCTATATAGCGAGGTTTTGGCAAACAGCGATTATGTCCTGCATTTGCAGCCGGGGCGCT
The DNA here is from genome assembly GCF_056855035.1 of Suttonella sp. Lineage (NCBI taxonomy): Bacteria > Pseudomonadati > Pseudomonadota > Gammaproteobacteria > Cardiobacteriales > Cardiobacteriaceae > Suttonella > Suttonella sp. Next base: position 12,488 of record NZ_JBXGGR010000020.1, on the reverse strand, counting down.
CATTGGTCGGCAATCAGGCAATATTGCTCAGTCGGGTGTTGAGCGTTAAGCGGCAATCAGAAAAGCAATTTGTCATTATCGATGCCGCCATGAACGATTACATGCGTCCTGCGCTATATCAAGCGCAGCCGCCTGTGCGCAATCTTGATCGCATGGAAGGCGAACAGGAGAGCGATATTGTCGGGCCTGTTTGCGAAACGGGCGATACGCTGCGAAAAGCCGTGTCTATCGCCGCCCAAGCGGGCGATTTAATCGCCATTGCCGGGGTAGGCGCTTATGGTATGTCGATGGCCAGCCGCTACAACAGCCGTTTGCAGGCAGCGGAAGTATGGATTGAAAATGGTCAAGCCAGCTTAATCCGCCGCCGCGATTCTTACGAACAGCTATGGGAAAATGAAATTGGCACGGGCTTTATCGAATAGTCTGTCGTAAATGCGCTTTTTACTTGCCACAACAGAGCAGTCTGCTTATAATTTCGCGCATCATGCCTGCATGGTAGGATTTTTTTTCTAAGGAGAGAATATGAAAGGACATCGCCCCCAAACAATTCGGGCACTTATTGGCTTAGCATTAGGAGTGGGAGTAACGCATTTTACTTATGCTGCCTCTTTAGGTCCTATTCAAGTGAATTCATACATGGGACAACCTCTAAATGCAGCCATTCGCGTTAACGGTCTCACGCCTGCCCAAGCGCAAGGCGCCAGTGTGGCTCTAGCCGATGGTGCGGAATACAGCAAACGCGGCGTCGTCAAAACTCCTGAGCAATCTTCTTTGGCATTCCGCTTGGTTCCTAGCGGCAATGCTTATACGATCGCCGTATCGAGCGCCGCACGCATGAACGAGCCTTTCGTAAACTTTGTTCTGACATTTAGAAGCGGCGCAGAAGTCCATACCCGCGAATATTCTGTATTTTTAGATCCGGATCCGGCGGCAAAAGCAGGTATTGCACCGGCTGTGGTGAATGTACCGCCCGCACAAGCGGTAGCCCAACCGATGGCGGCGCCCAATCCTACTATTCAAGCAGCATCACCGCATAGCTCGGGTTGGGGAGACGTTCCTCCGGGCGCGCAGCGTGTTGCCCTACACGGACAGACGATTGCTAGTGAGCCTATCGCTTCCGCTCAACCTGCCTCAGCGCCTAAAGCCAGAGCAGCTGCCACGCAGCAAACGCGCGCAAATAGCGCGCGCATCAGCGGCAATCGTTACGGACCGGTAGGACGCGGAGAAACTTTATATTCGATTGCTAATGCAACGCGTCCTAGCAACGTATCCGTGCAAACAATGATGCGCGCGATTTTTAATGCCAATCGCCGCGCATTTGCAAGCAACAGCATGGATAGCCTGATGGCGGGGCAAACCTTAGTTATCCCAAGCAATCCCAGTGCTTCTAGCAGCAGCCGACGCAGCAGCGCCAATACCGATAGCGAAGAAACCCGGCCCGCAAGTCAGAGAAGCCGCCAAGCCGAGGCAAAAACAGGCGCACAAATTGCAGATGTGATTACTTCAGCCGCTAATGAAGAGGATGTGCGTCCTGTTGAGATGAGCGCTGAGGAAATTGCAGCTGCCGAAGCCGAGGCGGCAAAATTAGCAGCCGAGCAATCTCCAAATGCCGAAACAGCTGAGACGGCGGAAATAATCATCACAGAAAGTTCGCAGACAACAGAAGCAGAAAACGATTTGCCAGCGGAGCAAGCACCTTCAGCAGATGCTAATACGGTAATGGCTTTGGATGATGTCGATAGCATCGATGCTACTAATGAAAACCTCATCGTAACGAGTACAGAAGAAGTGATTCAAGAGGCGCAAAACGAGCCTGTTGAAGCCGCTGAAAATACTGCCGAGCAAGAACTTAATCCGCAAACGCCAAATGTGCCAGAGCCTGCTGTGGCGCCTGCTCAAGTAGAAGAAGCGGTCGTAAGCGAAATGCTGGCACAGGAAGCCGAGCCTGTCGCAGCACCGATAGCTGAACCGCAAACTGCAGCGGCAGAACCGCAAAAACCGGCAAATACTCCGCCGCCACCGCCGCCTGCTGCTCCTATACAAGAAGATGAAGGCTTTTTATTCGGTCTGCCATTATGGGCGGTTGCCTCGATTGGGGGGTTATTGATCGCGCTATTGGCTTTGGCAGGATTGGCGGCAGCGAAAAAACGCAGAGCCGCTGCCGGTACTGATATGAGCGAAGAAGAAATTCAGGCTTTAGCCGACAGCATGGGCGAAGCAGAAGAACAACGCCTTGCGGCATTGATTGAGGAAGATGAATTGGAAAATGATTCTTCTCTGTCGCTAAATAAAGTCGAACAGTCAGATTATGACAATACATTCTTTGCAAATGACGAGCCCTCCGATACTGCGCCAGATCTTGAGCCGCTCAGCTTAGGCAAATCCTCTCAAGACAATAATGATGAAACGCAGCTTGATGCTTTAGACGATTTCTTTGCCGATGCCGATGCGCAAGTGCAAAATCACAGTCAGCATGAAATGAGCGCCACTCGGATTGACAGCCAATCATTTGAAGGTTTGGATGACTTCTTTGCCGATGTTGATCAAAATCCGCAGTTAAGTCAAACGCATCAAAAAGAATCTGCCCATGTTTCAACAGATGTCTTTGATGATGTGGAAGACTTTTTCACCGACTCCGATGCGGATGCAAAAGCCGGTCAAAGCAGTCCATTGGCAACAGCAGATGACGAAGTTTTTGATGATTTGGATCTTTTCTTATCAGATGACACATCAAGCGAAGATACTCATGAAGCTCCTGCTCTTATGGAAAATGATTTTGCTGCTATTGATACAGAATCGCTCGACTTCTTTGCCGATTCTTCTATAGATGAAGAGAAAGCGGTTGAAGAGGAAGCGCCAGCGGCAGAAGAAGACTCTGCAGTCTTGGATGCTCTGTCCTTTATGGACGAAGATAGCGGTCTGCTTATTGATGAGCAGCCAAGGCTTGAAACAGAAGATGCTTCTGAAGATATAGCCGCTTTTGAAGTGCCTGATTTTGATGCGCCTGAAGAAGAGGCACCTGTAGAAAAAGCAAGCGTTTCTGAGGCTGATATTGAAGCAATGAGCATTAATTTGGATTTGGCAGCTGCCTATATCAATAGCGGCATCAAACCTGAGAAAGTGGCAAAAGTTCGCGCCTGGCTAGAAGAAGTGCTGGAAAAAGGCAATGACGAACAAGAAAAAATTGCACAAGAACTCATGGTTAAATTGCCCTCATAATGTCTTATTATCGCTATGCGGCACTTGTCGAATATGACGGCAGTGCTTATTCAGGCTGGCAACGCCAGCCTTTTTTATCGACGACGATTCAAGAGCAAGTAGAGCTTGCTTTGGGGCAAATTGCCAATCAATCGATAGAAATCGTATGCGCAGGCAGAACCGATGCCGGCGTACATGCCTTAGGACAAATCATTCATTTCGACACCCATGCCCAGCGCTCGGACTATGCTTGGCTTGCAGGGGCAAACCGCTATTTGCCGCCCGATATACGTTTGCAGCAGATTGTGGCGGTGCGTGAAGATTTTCATGCAAGATACGATGCTTATCGGCGCCATTACCGCTATATCGTATTAAACAGTCCTTATGCTTCCGCTTTATGGCGTATGCGTGCTTATTGGCATTGCTATCCATTAGACGCAGCACTGATGCAAGCTGCCGGCCGGCAATTATTAGGCGAGCATGATTTCAGCGCTTTTCGAGCGGCGGAATGCCAATCGGCCAGTCCTAATCGTTTTTTGCATCGTTTGGATGTTAGGCAGTGCGGCAATTACTTACTGATTGATATTGTGGGCAATGCTTTTTTGCATCATATGGTGCGTAATATCGTAGGTTCTTTGCTGATGGTGGGCGATGGTCGACGCTCAAAGCAATGGTTGGCCGATGTACTTGTCGGCAAAGACCGCCGCCAAGCAGGCCCGACGGCGCCTGCCTATGGTCTGTATTTTTATCGCGTGGACTATCCGGCAGAAGATCGTATTCCGCAGCCTGCTTCGCTTTTATTTCCCTGTTGATTGTACGGCTTCTGCGGCTCAAAAGAATATTGTGCGAAGCTGCAGAAGTTAAATTTCCTAAGATTCGGGAGTATATTTCATTTCTTCTGCCTGCAGATTTTCTGCCGCTTCCAGCCATGCCGCTTCTGCTTGATTAAGAGCTTGTTGGAGATTGCTTTGTTCGGCAAGTATTTGCTTTAGTTTGTCTTTGTTTTCTTCAAGATAGATGTCGGCATCCGCCAGCTGATTTTCAATCGTTTGTTTTTGTGCTTCTAATGCGGCGACTTTGGCTTCCGCTTTTTCCAAGATTTGTTTGAAAGGGCGCAATAGGCGGCGGATTTCCGCTTCATTGCGTTTTTGGCTTTGGCGGCTAAGTGGTGCCGGGCTGTCTTTATCGGGTTTTGTCGCTTCCAGCTGCGCTTGTAGGGATTGTTGGAGATGGCGGCGGTAGTCGTCCAAATCGCCGTCGAAGGGGCTGACTTGGGCTTGATCGATTAGAAAGAAGCGGTTGCAGGTAGTGCGCAGCATATTGCGGTCGTGAGAGATGATGACCATCGCGCCTTCATAGGCTTGCAAGGCGAGGTTAAGGCTGTCGCGCATGGCAAGATCGAGGTGGTTGGTGGGTTCGTCCAAAAGCAGTAGGTTTGGGCGCATAGCGATAATCAATGCAAGGGCAAGGCGCGCTTTTTCGCCGCCTGAAAAGGGCGCAATCGCATCATAGGCGCGGTCGCCGCCGAAGCCGTAATTGCCTAAGAAGTTGCGATGTTCTTGTTCGCTTTGCGCGGGCAGGATTTGCTGCATATGCCAAAGGGGGCTTTGGCTGGCTTCAAGGCGGTCGAGCGAGTGTTGGGTAAAGTAGCCGATTTGGCAGTATTGGTGGATTTTGCGTTCGCCGCTTTGGATAACTTCAAGTCCGGCAAGGGCTTTCATGAGGGTAGATTTGCCTGCGCCGTTGCGTCCGAGCAGTCCGATGCGGTCTTCGCGCTCAATGGCAAGGCTGAAGGCTTTAAGGATGTTGGTCTCGCCGTAGCCAAGCGTAGTTTTTTCCAATTTGAGCAATTGGGCGGGAATATGTTCAGGCGTAGCGAATTCGAGTTGAAAGCCTTGTTCTTGTGCCGGCGGCGGAGCAGCGTCTAGTTTTTCCAGTGCTTTTAAGCGGCTTTGCGCTTGTTTGGCTTTGCTGGCTTTGGCGCGGAAGCGGTCAACAAAACTTTGCAGATGGGCGCGTTGGGCGGCTTGTTTGGCATATTGAACGTCGGCTTGGAGGCGGCGTTCGTGGCGGGTGCGCTCAAATTGGCTGTAGTTGCCGCGGTAGCTTTCCAGTTGTTTGCCGCTGATGTGCCAGATGTGTTGGCAGAGGCTGTCGAGAAATTCGCGGTCGTGGGCGATGATGATTTGCGTGGCGGGGTGGCTTTTCAAGAAGTCTTGCAGCCAGATGATGGCATCTAGGTCTAAGTGGTTGGTGGGTTCGTCAAGCAGTAATAAATCCGCAGGAGCGATGAGGGCTTGAGCAAGGTTCAGCCGCATACGCCAGCCGCCGGAAAATTCGGCGACCGCCAATTGCTGCTGCGCAGGCAGGAAACCCAAGCCGCTGAGGAGTTCGCCGGCTTGGGCGGGCAGGGCATAGCCGTGAATAGCGGCTAATTGCTCGTGTGCGGCGGCAATGGCGAGTCCGTTTGCCTCTTGTTCTGCCTGTTTGAGCGCATGTTGCGCCTGACGGTAGGGCTGATGTCCGTCAAGTACGTAGTCAAGCGCGGATTGCGGCAGGGAAGGCGTTTCTTGGCGGACACTGGCAATGCGCCAATCCGGCGGCATGATGAGTTCGCCGCTGTCGGCTTCGATTTCGCCGCGCAGCAGGGCAAACAGGCTGGATTTGCCGCAGCCGTTATTGCCGACTAAGCCGATTCTTTGTCCGCCGTGAATGGCGGCATTGGCTTGTGAGAAGAGGATGTCGCTGCCGCGGCTTAGGCGCAATTGGTTAAGTGTAATCATAGATTTTGCTCGAGTGCGGCGATGCGTTTTGCCAGTGGCGGATGGGTGGAAAAGAGTCCGCTCATCGGTACGATGCCGAAGGCTTTGAAGTCTTTCGCTAAAGCACCTTGCGCGCCGGCGGCTTGGGTTTGTTCTAAGCGGCGCAGGGCGGCAATCATTTTGTGTTTGCCGGCCAGTTCGGCGCCGCCGCGGTCGGCGGCAAATTCGCGGTGGCGCGAATGCCACATGACGACCATCGAGCCTAAGAAGCCTAATAGCATTTGCAAGAGCATATAGGTGCCGTGAAATGCCGCGCCGGATTGACGGCGGTTGCCGCGTGCAAGCAGGCTGCTGATGAGACTGGCAAAGACGATGACAAAGGCGTTAATCGTGCCTTGAATGAGGGCGGAGGTTACCATGTCGCCGTTTTTTACATGCGCCATTTCATGCCCTAGAACCGCTTCGATTTCATCGGCATTCATGTGTTGCAGCAAGCCGGTGCTGACGGCGACCAAGGCGGCGTCTTTATTATGCCCTGTGGCGAAAGCATTAGGTGCCGGCTGCTGAAAGATGCCGACTTCCGGCATCCCCACGCCGCTTTTTTCCGCTTGGCGTTTGACGGTGTCGTAAAGCCAGCGTTCGCTGGGATTGGACGTGCCGGCATCAATCAGTTGCACGCGCATTTGCCGCTTTGCCAAACTTTTCGACATGAGCAGGGATATAAATGAACCGGCAAAGCCGTAAATGCTGGCGTATATCAGCAAAGTCTGCATGTTCATGCCCGATTGATTCGGTATTTGATGGATGCCGAGTGCTTGTAAGACAAGGCTCAGTACCGCCATGACGCCTAAATTGGTCGCAACCAGTAGAAAAACGGCTTTCATAGAATTCTTTCCTGCAAGATGATTGAAAGGACGGATAATAACATAAGCGAAAACATTTGCTTTTCCCTGATGTCTCAATCCCTCATTTTTAGGCGTCAAATTCCGTCTTTTCTGCGCTTTCGGCTTGATAAAAGGGGCTAGCTTAAGGTACATTGGCAGGCGGTTTTCGGCGAGGTGATTATGTTGCTTTTACTCTCAAATGACGACGGTTATCTAGCACCCGGTTTGCAGGCATTGGCGGCGGCATTGCGCGCGCATGCCGAGCGGGTGATGATTATGGCGCCTGACCGCAATATGAGCGGCGCCAGCCATTCGCTGACGCTTTCGCGCCCCTTATCCGTGCAGGCGCACGGCAATGATGTGTTCAGTGTGGACGGTACGCCTGCCGACTGTGTGCATTTGGCTTTGAACGGTTATTTCGAGCATAAAGCGGATATGGTCATTTCAGGCATCAACCGCGGGGCGAATTTAGGCGATGACGTAATATATTCCGGTACGGTGGCGGCGGCTTATGAGGGACGGAATTTGGGTTTTCCGGCGATGGCGGTTTCTAATGTCGCGCGTCGTCCGCAGCATTTTGCCGATTCCGCTTTAATAGTCGTGGATTTGCTAAAACGCCTGCAAAAACATGCCCTGCCGCAGGGGGCGTTTTTAAACGTCAATATTCCGGATTTGCCCTATGCGGAGATTAAAGGCTTTAAAACGACCGTTTTGGGACGGCGTTTGTCGGCGCAGCCTGCACAAGGCGCGAAGAGTCCGCGCGGCGACGAGTATTTGTGGGTCGGCGCTTTCGGTATGGCAGACGATGCGCAGGCGGATACGGATTTTGCGGCGGTGGCGGAGGGCTTTGTGTCGGTCACGCCCTTGCAATTTGATTTGAGCCACCGCGCGCAGCTTGCCGCTGTCGAGTGCTGGTTGGCATTGGATTAGGTGAAAAATGAAAATTTCTAATAGTTTGCATTGTTTGGCATTGTGTTTGCCATTATTGCTGTTGAGCGCTTGCTCTTATCCGCATCGTCCGACGGCGGCGCAGCTGCATGGCGAACGCGGTGCGCTCAAGCCTAGTGGTGATTACATCGTGCAGGCCGGCGATACCTTATTCGGCATTTCTTGGCGCTATGGTTTGGATATCAATGAATTGGCACGTTGGAACCAAATTGCGGATAAAGACCGCATTTTGGCGGGACAACGTTTGCGCCTAACGCCGCCAAGCGGTGTAACGCCTGCCAAAGTGATTGCGCCGACAGTAACTAGCGTCGGTTTGCCCGGTTGGTCTTGGCCGACGCGTGGCGACGTGGTGCAGCAATATTCCGCCAATGAACCGGGACGGCAGGGCATACGTGTGCGCGGACAACGCGGACAAGCCATTCATGCGGCGGCAGCCGGCGAAGTGGCTTATACCGGCACGGGCTTATCCGGCTTCGGGCGCATGGTTATCATCCGCCATCCCGACCGCGTTTTGTCCGCCTATGGCTATCTGGACAGCGTGAACGTCAAAGAAGGGCAGAAGTTAAGCCGCGGACAGCAAATCGGCACCATGGGCATCGGCTCGCAAAATATGCCGACTCTGCATTTTGAAACCCGTAAGCAGGGCAAGGCGGTCAATCCTTACGGTTATATCGGCACCACACTGCGTTATTAGGGATATCCCATGAAATATCAATATACTGTCTTAGAAGAGGAAAGCGTTTACAGTGGTTTTTTTCACGTCAGCCGCTACGTGGTCGATATCGAATATTATGACGGCAGCCGCAGCGGTAAACTCATCCGCGAATGTTTGGGCAAGAAAGGGCGAGTGGTTGCCGCCTTGCCTTATGATTTGGCACGCAAAGAATTCGTTTTAGTCGAGCAATTTCGTATTGGTGCCATGGCGGCGGGCGATCAGCCTTGGCAAAAAGAAGTGGTGGCGGGCTTTATGGACAAAGCCGGCGAAAGCCCCGAAACGGCAATGCAGCGCGAATTGGCGGAAGAAATCGGCACCACAGCCCAAGACTTAGAATTTGTTTATGAATATTACGGCAGTCCGGGCGGCAGTGCAGGGCGGACGATTTTATATTTTGCCCGCATCGATGCCGACAAAACCGCCGCTTATACCGGTTTACGTGCCGAAGGCGAAGATATCCGCGTCGTGCGCCTATCCTTTGCCGAGGCTTATCTGCTGTTGCAATCGGGGCGGGCGGATAATTCCACCTTGCTCATCGCTTTGCAGGCATTTGTCTTGAAATACCCGCAATATTTTATGTAAAAAGAGGTGGATAATGTCCTTACGCTATCCTTTTTTGCTGCTGGCTTTGCTGTCGGCACAGTGGGCGCAAGCCCTTGATTGCAACGATACGGCGGCATTGTTTTCTGCCGCTTATCAAAGCGATAATCATGCGATAGAAGCCTACCAGAATGCGCAATGCCCCCTAGACATTAGCAATGAACGCGGCTTGACTTTATACGATGTGGCGGCATTGACGGGCAATGAGGAATTGCGGACTTTACTGGAAAAAAGCTATGCCGCGCAAAAAGGTAAATACAGCGCCGCCTTAATCCGCCTCATTCAGACCGGTATGCGCTATATCGACCATGATGCCGGTCCGATTGACGGCATATTTAATCAAACGACCCAGCAAGCGGTTAAAAGCTATCAAAAAAGTTTGGGTATGAAGCAAAGCGGCGGCATAGCCGGCGATTGGCTGTCCGCTTTTTATGTGCAAATTACCAAGCAAGTGCAAAAAGATTTGAATCGCTTGGGTTTTGGCGGCGGTGCGGCGGACGGCATCATCGGCGCAAATACGCAAAAAGCCATGCGCGCTTTCCGCATGCGCGAGAAATTAGACCATCCGGAATTCGGGCAAATCGATTATCAACTGATGTATCAATTGATGATTGCCGATAATGAGCGTACTAAAGTAGCGATTGAGCAGCGCGAAAAAGAAGCGCTCGCCGCACAGAAAGCTGCTTTGGCGGCGCAGGCAAAAGCCAAGCAGGAAGCGGAGAAACGCCGCCGTCAAGCGCAAGCTGCGGAAAAAGCGCGCCGCGAAGCGGAAGAAAAAGCCGCCGCATTGGCTGCCAAAGAAGCGGAAGCGGCGCGTCAGGCACAATTGGCCAAACAAGCGGAGGCGGCGCATCAGATTCAATTGGCTCAGCAAGCTCAAGCGGCGAAATTGGCGCAGCAGCAAGCCGCAGAGGCGGCAAAACGCGCCCAAGCAGCACAGCAGGTGGAAGCAGCGCGTCAGGCAGAGATTGCACGGCAGCAAGCCGAAGCCGCGCGTTTGGCAAGCGAACGCGCCAAACAGCAGGAAGCCGCCAAAGCGCAGGCGGAAAAAGCGGCGGCAGAACGCCGTGCGCAGGAAGAACGCGCCAAGCAAGAAGCACTGGCGCGGCAAACGCGTCTGCAAAGCACTTCCACCGCGCCGACGGTCAGCGGCGATGCCACGGCAACTGCCATACGCAGCAGCATCAGCGGTGGTGTGCGCAAAGGCAATTTTGTTACCGTGAGCGGCACTTTGGTCTATACCGGCGGGGAAAACCATTGTCATATCAACGGACAAAAATTAGATGCCGGCTGGTGTCGCACTTATTTTGCTACCGGTGCGAATAAGCAGTGCGATGCGGTCATCAGCAAAACCGGCACCGTCTTGAGTTTGCGTTGTAAATAACATGGCAGAAGATTTATATCATCAGCTCTTGCAACGCAACCGCGATTGGGTGCAGCGGCGTTTGCGCAAAGATCCTGATTATTTTACCAAACTGGCGGCGGGGCAAAATCCGCAAGTCTTATGGATAGGATGCGCGGACAGCCGCGTGCCGGAAAACCGCATTATCGACACTCAGCCTGGCGATGTGTTTGTGCATCGTAATATTGCCAATGTGGTGGTGCATACCGATACCAATTTGCTGAGCGTTTTAGACTACGCGGTCAATGCTTTAGCGGTGAAGCATATTATCGTTTGCGGACATTATGGCTGCGGCGGCGTGCAGGCGGCAATGGCGCGCGAACCGGTGGGGCTTTTGGATAACTGGCTGCGCCATATCCAAGATGTGTACGACCGCTATCAGGAAGAGCTTGAGGCGATTGCCGATGAAAAGCAACGCGTGAACCGCTTGGTGGAACTGAATGTGGTCGAGCAGACCCATTCGGTGGCGCTGACTTCGATTGTGCAGCGCGCTTGGCATCGCAAAATGCAATTGGCTGTGCATGGCTGGGTTTTTGATATGCACAGCGGGCGGATTATCGATACCAATTGCACCTTCAACGGCTTAGGGCAAGTACGCCGCGCCTACCGCATGAAATTTAGCTAGTATTCATTCTCTCAATCGATTGCCTATATCAGGCAATCGATTCTCTTATTCTATAGTCGGAGAAGTGAAAAAGTAGTACAAGGCGGCGAGCCGCAGACAGTACAGATAGTACGGCAAGGCGAGCCAACGCCGTAATACTTTTTCAATTCTTCGACTATACAGGACAACAGATAAAGCATGACTCTAGCTCTTGCCCTGAATAAGAAGAGTTTACCCCTCTATCCTCCCTACAGGAGAGAGTTAAGCGCTAAGGAATTTTTGATAACAGCAGCGGCGCGGTTACAATAGTGCCGCTGCAAATTTTGCATATACAACATAAGGAACAATCATGGGATTTTTACAAGGTAAGAAAATTTTAGTCACAGGTTTGGCAAGCAATTTATCCATTGCCTACGGCATTGCGCAGGCAATGCACCGCGAAGGCGCGGAAATCGCCCTCTCTTATCAAAACGAAAAACTCAAATCGCGCGTGGAAAAAATGGGCGAAGAATTCGGCGTGAAAGTCTATCTGCCTTTAGATGTTGCCGATGAAGAGCAGGTGGAAAACGCATTCGCCGTTCTCAAACAAGAATGGGGCGTGCTGGACGGCTTGGTACATGCCATTGCCTTTGCGCCGCGCGAAGCCATCGAAGGACGCTTTTTAGACGGCTGCACGCGCGAGAATTTCACTCTGGCACATGAAATCAGCGCCTATTCCTTCCCGCTCCTGATGCGCCATGCCTATCCTTTGATGAAAGACCGCCAAGCGGCGGCATTGGCGCTAAGCTATCTGGGCGCTGTGCAAGCCGTGCCGAATTACAATACCATGGGACTTGCCAAAGCCTCATTGGAAGCCAGTATCCGCTATTTGGCGGCGGATTTGGGACAAGACGGCATTCGCGTCAACGGCATCTCGGCTGGCCCGATCCGCACCCTTGCCGCCTCGGGCATTAAAGACTTCCGCAAAATGCTTAAAGGCTTTGAGAAAACCGCGCCGCTGAAACGCTGCGTTACCATCGAAGAAGTGGGCAACACCGCCGCATTCCTCTGCTCGGATTTGGCTTCGGGCATTACAGGGGAAATTACCTATGTGGACGGCGGCTATAACATCTTCTCGTCCGTACAAATGAGCGATGATGAATAAAGCCGTGCTTTTGTAATAGTGATGAAAAAAACGCGGGCAACAGCTCGCGTTTTTTATAATTGTTAAGATTTATTTGATGGCAGATTCAAATATGAAGTGCAACGCGCCCAAAGCTAGCTTTAACCTCCAATGGCGTCATAAAGCCTAGCACCTTACGAGGACGATTATTCAAATTGTCCTCTATCTCTTTGATGAATTCAGCGCAGAGATTATCAAGTCTCACAGACTTAG
>NZ_JBXGGR010000003.1:0-40984 GCF_056855035.1 Suttonella sp. | reverse complement strand
GATATTGAAATATTTTTCAATATTTTGAAAATTTTTATTGTCTCATTTTAATCTGAAGAAACTATACCAAAAGAAGGCTTGCAAAATTTAACGGTGTAAGCAAAAATTTCGAATGGCATTTGAAAGAATGCGAATGACGCTGGAAGCAGAGTATTGATGATTTAGAAAAACATTTATGGTCGCTTCTGCAATAAATTATACCAATCACTCTGCTAGTCTAGAGCCTTTTCAATTCTTCGACTATACGCAGAAAATAAAAAACCGACCGCATATGGGTCGGTTTTTAAACACGCTACAAACTTAGTGCTTATGCGCTTCTGCGGGCTTTTCCTCGCTTTTCGCTTCTTCGGCGGCAGGTTTTTCTTCCGCTGCTTTGCTGTCGCGTACTTCCACCACTTCCACTTTGCCTTCTTCGATGGCAGGGGTGCTGATATCGCTGACCGCCTCAGGTTTAGGAGCGGCAACCACTTCCACCAATTTCACATCAAAGACCAAAGCCGCGCCCGGCAAAATGCCTGCTGAAGGCTGACCGAATTCGCCGTAGCCTAATTCGGAAGGGATAAAGAAGGTGTATTCGCCGCCCTCTTTCATCAATTGGATGCCTTCCACCCAGCCGTCAATCACTTGGCTCACGCCGAAGCTGACCGGCTCTTCCGATTTGTCGAAGACTGTGCCGTCAATCAGACGACCTTCATAGGTAACTTTAACCGTATCGTCTTTACTCGGCTGCTTGCCTGTGCCTTCGGTTTTAACCACATATTGCAAGCCGGAGTCCGTGGTTTTCACGCCCTCTTTTTTCGCATTCTCTTCTAAGAATTTTTTGCTGGCTTCGACCGACTCTTTTTGTGCCGCTTCGATTTTTTCCTGCATTACTACTTGTACTTCTTTAGATAAGGCTTCCAAAGCGGCATTCATTTCATCATCAGTGAGGCGCAATTCTTTTTGCTCGAAAGCATCGCGGAACCCTACAACTACTGCATTGAAATTAATCAGTTCTTTAGCATCGCTGTTAAATTCCGACAAGGTGCGTCCAAAATCTACACCCACCGCATAGCCGGATTTTTCCGATTGGCTTTCCAAATTCGCCGCTTGCGCGCCGATTGCTGCCGCTGCCAAAGCCATTGCCAATACACTACGTTTCATAAAATATCCTCAATTATTTGTGAACCAGTCGGCGCAGTATCGCATATTTCGCCCTGCGCGAGTTTTACATAAGATTAACGCTTGCGCATAGTCAGCGTTTCGCCCTCGGCAATGCCGTAATCATTCAGCCATTGCAAGGCTTCCTGACCGTCGCCTGCCAGCCAAGCGTACACGCTGCCTTCGCGATAGCTGTATTCCCAAGCGGTCATATCTTTGAGCATCTGCTCGCGCCCCACATCAGACAGACGTTCGGCAAGCAGAATCTGCAAATAATTGACCGCGCATTCTTCTTGCACCGTGCCGCCGGCATCGGTGTGCAATTGATGGCGCCGCGCCTCATCCATGCAAATCCAATGCGAGGCTTCGTGCAAGGCGGAATGTACAGGGGTATCGGGGCGGATATAGAGCGTATCTTTGACCAATCCCGCCTCTGGCGCCCCCCAAAAACTGCCGGGGATTTCCGCATCAGGGGCTAAGATTTCGGTTTTCAAGCCGTAAATACGCAACAACGCCGCCAAAGCAGCGTTGTCAATCTCAGCTATCAGCTGAACGTTTACACTCATACCGGCTCGCCTAAACGCACCACCAGCACATCGCATTCCACGCCGGGCAGAATATCGTCTGCGGTCGCACCGAGCAAAGACGCCAAGCCCGTACGCTTATGTCGTCCGATAATAATCAAATCAGGCTTGCTGTTTTGCGCATAATCCAAAATGCCGCGTCGCGTGGATAAGGCGGTATCGATATGCACGGTGGCCTGCAAATCATGACGCTGCAACAACTCGCGGATTTTAGTCTGTGCTTGCGAAGTCAGCTCGTTTTCATCGCCGACCGGCACAATCGGCACGATTTCATAACCTGCCGCCAATACCGTTTCTTCCACAATATGCAAAACGCTTAAATGCGCGTCCTGCGTATGCAAAAGCGCTTTTGCGCGCGCAGCGACAATATCGCTGTCTTCGCGCAAATCCGTAACCAACAAAATATGTTTATATCCCAACATTTTTTCCTCCGACTGCGTTTAATGGCAGATTTTATTGTAGCATAGCCCTTCAATTCACTGCATAGGAATGCGTCATGCTCTCTATTCAAGCACTATGGGAAAAACTCTGGAACAATCGCGGTCCGCGCTCATGGCGTTGGGCAAAATTTTTACCCTTTGCCATTTTCCGTGCTTATATGAAAGAAAACATTGCCAAAGATGCGCAATCCTTGGTTTATGTAACCCTATTAACCCTTGTGCCGCTCTTGGCGGTTGCCTTCGCGCTCTTGCAAGGCTTCGGCTTGCGCGGCGTGATTGAACCTTGGTTGGAAGATTTATTTGCGCCGATGGGCGGCGCGGGTGCGGAAGTCGTCAATTATCTAATGGAATTCGTATCCAATACCAGCGCCGGCAATCTCGGCATCATCGGCGTGATTTTTCTCTTTTTCTCCGTTTTAAACATTTCGCAAAGCATCGAACAAGCCCTGCACGATATTTGGCGCGTGGAAAACGCCCGCTCGCTGCGCGCCCGCCTGATGGGCTATTTCACCACCCTTTTGCTCGCACCGCTTTTAATCAGCGCCATTATGACCATGATGCTGGGCATGAAAGACGCCTCATGGCTGCAGCCTTTTCTGCATATCCCCGGCATGTCCGCTCTCTTCAAATTACTGACCGGCTTTCTGCCGACCACCATGGTCTTCGTGCTGATTGCCGGCGTGTACTCATGGATTCCCAATTGCAAAGTGAGCTGGAAAGCCGCTTTTACCGGCTCGGCATTCTTTCTCTTGCTTTGGTATCCCGTCTCGAAAATGTTCAGCGTCTTCATTGCCGGCAGCGCCAATTATTCCGTGATTTACTCCAGCTTTGCCAGCGTGATTATTCTCTTGTTCTGGCTGCAATTTCTTTGGCTTATTTTCTTAATGGGCGCGAAAGTCGCCAGCCTTGTGCAAATCCCTTCCCTACTCTCGCCCTATAATGAAAACCAATGGTATGCCGACGAACAAATGAAACTCGGGCTGATGCTCTACGCGATTAGCCAAAACCGCTATAACCGCAACCAAAGCGCACCCGACATGGCATTTTTTAACCGCTGTACAGGCTCGACGCCCTATAAAATCCGCCTGATTCTCGACCGCCTGATTCAAGCCAAACTGATTAGCGAAGTCAGCGGCGAACCGCCGCGCTATATGCCCAGCAAACCCGCCGAACAATACCGCCTAAGCGAACTCTATCACGCTCTTGCCGCGCCCAAAGGCACATTCCCTGAATTTTCCGGCGCTTATCAGCAACTAGAACAAGAATTCCTCAGTCGTCTCGAGCAAAGCATGCCTAATGACGACAGTGAAAACCCCGTCAAACGCGACGAGGCGGAAGAATACCGCTCGCGCCGCCAAGCCCGCGAAGCCGCGCGTGCACAAAAAGCAGCCGAACGCGAAGCCTATTTCGCCGCCAAACGCGCGGCAAAAGCGGAGAAAAAAGCGCAGGGCAAAACGGCATGGTGGCGGTGGGGAAAATAAGCGGCAGACAATCGATTATTCCAGATGAATAATCCCCATTGCGTCCGCAATCAGTATCAGTACGAAAAATGCGATAAATACCGCCACATAAATTCCGATACCAATCAACACCGCCTTAGCCATGCTGCGGCGCGGATAATCATCGCCGAAGCGCTCCCGCACGGCAAGTTTATGCTTCTTGCCGACTCTCAGCCACCACAGAAGTAAGAGCACCAAGCCAATCACATTAGGAATTTTATCTCCGATGCTCGGCACAAAAACACTGAGAAAGATGATGACCGAGGAAAGCGCTATCATCGTATAAAACATGCTGCGATTTTCCTTGGCACCTTCTTCATCGCCCAAAGCCAAACAATTTTGCAGATGCAGATAACTGCCGAAAATCGGCGAAAAAAGCAAAGACCATAAACCGGCGGCATTCGGATTGAACAAAGGCGGCGCTTCTTCTTGAGTGATTTTCTGCAAATTAGTCGTCGGCGCCTGATAGGGATTGGCTTGCAATGTAGGCTTTGCCCTTTCGTCTGCCCTATGATTCTTATTTGGCGCAACATCCGTTTTCTCCGCCTGCGGCGCTACGGAAATCGGCTGCTGCTTGGCAGCCAAAGCCGCATCATAATTGCGCCGCCGCTGAGGGTCGCCCAAGGTATGCCGTATCTGCAAAAACAAAGATTGCAAATGTGAAGGAATCTCTCGCGCTGCCATTTCCGCCAAACGCTTGTCAATCTCTGCCTGCGTCGCGCTTTGAGGCAATTTGATGATGTCATAATAATTTTTACTCATGGCTTTTTCCTTTGCACTCTCTAAAAACTAATCCTTCCAACGATAAGCGCTGACGCCGAATTTATCGCCCAATTGCGTTTTCATGCGCAATAAAGCCTCTTTGGTTTTTTCCTCCACCACGCGCATATGATGACCGTTGGCATGAACAATCGTGTCGACGTTTGAAGCAATCATCACATGCCCCGGCACGAAAATTAAATCTCCGGCTTGTAGTTCCGTTCCCTTGACGCCTTGATGATGCAGCTGCATGAATTTCTGCTGCAAATCGCTGTCGCGCGGTAAATTGCGTCCGGCAAAGCGGTAGCATAATTGGCTTAATGCCGAGCAGTCCAAGCCGCCTAAGCCGCGACCGCCCCAGACATAGCTGCGCCCGATTTGTGCGCGTGCAGTGGCGACAATATCAAGCCTTTCCTGCAAATTCATCATATGCTGCTTATGTATCCAGCCGCCGTTAAGCACCTGCACATAGTCTTGCTCCTGCGCACTGACATAAAGCACGGAATCAATCGGCAAATAAGACAATAAGGGGCTTTTCATATCGGGATTACGCGTCATAGGAGCGGCAAAGCGCGTCCGCCAAGGGCTTAAGGCCGGCAACTGCTCAAGCTGGCGCAACATCGAGCCATGCACCCAGCCGCAATAAGCGTCAATCTGGCTTTGCACGAAATAAAAATCGCCCTGCTGATCGTGAACGGTCAGCGATTCGCCGTAAAGCATCTGCGTCAGCCGCGCCGATGCCGCTTCCGGCGCGGCAAAAACCCAAGCATCGCTGCTTTTGACTAAAGCATAGGCGCGGACAGGCAAATCGGTGCTTAGACGTTTATCCGCCAGCGTATGATCATCAAAATTAAATATATTCATCGTCATCTTCCTTATTAAGGCATTATTCGACCATTATGCCGAAAGAATGCCAAATCTGACAATTTGTTTAGGACTGAAGCACAATCTTCTCTACCCGACATTGCACTGCTCCGTCGGCAAAGCGCACGGAAATTTGCTCCTGCAACTGCACATCCTGCGCACGGCTGAGCACTTCACCCTGCGGATTCTCCACCACCGCATAGCCGCGCGCCAAGACCGCCAAAGGATTAAGCAAGGAAAGACGTTGCGCCAAGGCGTTAAATTGCTGCTGTTTTTGCCTTTGATAGCCGCCTTGCCGACGTTGTAAGGTCAGCGACAGATGCTGCAACTGCGCTTGTGCCGCCACTACGCGCGGCGCAAGCTGCACGCGCTCGAACCGTCCTTGCCGATAATGCAAATGCTGCTTTTCCAGCTGAAACCGTTGCTGCAAAGCTGCCACCAAACGTCGCTCTTTTTCCGCTACCGCATGATGTTCACTATCCAAACGACGCAAAGGCTGATGCGCCTGCAAACTTTGCGTCCAATGCGCTAATCTCTGTATTTCGCCGCTTAATCGTTTGTCAGGATGAGAAAGTGCCAAGCGCTGCGCCACATGCCTTTGCTGCCATGCCGCCTGTTGTAAGCGCCGCAGCATCGCCTGCTGCAAACGCCCCTGCAATTCATCGCTACGCTGCTGGCGTTGCTCAATCTGACGACGTGGATCTTGGCGCAGCAAACGCGCCTGCAATTGCCGCACAAAAAGCTGCTGTTGGCGGATAACTCGCGCCAAGTCTTGAGACAATTGCTGCTGCCGCCGCTGCAAATGCAAAACCTCATCAGCCAAAGGCGGTGAGACCATTTCAGCGGCGGCAGTCGGCGTTGCCGCGCGTCTGTCAGCGGCAAAATCCGCCAAAGTCGTATCCACCTCATGTCCCACGCCGCTAATCACCGGCAAAACACTTGCCGCCACCGCGCGCGCCAGCGCTTCATCATTAAACGCCCACAAATCCTCCAAACTGCCGCCACCACGCACTAAGAGCAAAACCTCACACTCTTGGCGGCGATTCGCCGCTTGCAAGGCGGCAATAATTTGTGCTGGCGCTTCCTTGCCCTGCACCATGCAGGGATAAATGACGATTTGCGCCGCAGGATTGCGCCGTTTCAAAGTATTTAACACATCATGCACCGCTGCGCCGCTGGGGGAAGTGATCACGCCGATGCGCATGGCGCGACGCGGCGGTTCGCGCTTTGTTTCTGCGGCAAATACTCCTTCCGCCTGCAAACGCTGCAAGCGCAATTGGTACTCGCGCTCCAATGCGCCCAAACCCGCCGGTTCCATCTGCGCGGCAATCAATTGATACTGTCCGCGCGGCGCATACAAACTCACCCGCCCCTGCAGCCGAACCTGCACACCATTGGCAATCTCCGCCCAATCCATGCGCAAGGCAAAGCGGCTGCCCTTAAACAAAGCGCAAGCAATGCTTGCCTGCGCGTCTTTCAAAGAAAAATACAAATGCCCCGAACTGGGGCGGCTGAGATTGGAAATCTCTCCTTCCACGCTGATACGGCTAAAGCCCGTTTCCAGCAAATCCCGCGCCGCCTCATTCAATTCGCTGACTTGATAAACTTTTTCACTCATGCGCGGACTCTTTTGTTGTCTGACGGGCACGCTCTTCCAGCGTATCGTCTAACAGCGGAATCATGGAAGGCGTATCCAAATCTTCAAATTGCCTGCTTTTCAAAGCCCAACGAAAAGCAAATACCGCCGCCACAACCAAAACCAAAGAAATCGGAATCAGCAAAAATAAAATTTCCATAAAAACCTCTTGAATAAATCCATACGCATCGCGGCAAAAATGGGAAAAGCAGCATTAATCATTATTTGGCAATAGCCAATCAGATAATGAGCGCATTCCCGCTTGCGTATAAGCCACTTTGTCAAAAGTCAGCGTACATTGACAAGTATTTTTCTCAGCGATGGCATGAATCAGCAAATCCGAAAAATCCGCTTTACTCTGACGATAAGCATCTAATACCTTAAGCAATAAGGTTCTATCTTCAAAAACGAATACCGGCATTGAAAACAATTCGGCTAGCACTCCGACAATGGCTTGGCGCGATTGTTTATAGGTACGGCTTAATACCCAAATCAATTCCACCACCACAATATTACTGATAAAGCCCTGATGCGTTTCTGTTAAATTTTCCAAAAACATACTGGCGATTGGGGATTGTGTTTCATCATCTTGGCAGATGTAGCGCAGCAATACATTCGTATCAATACCGACTAAAAACGCTTGTGCTTTATCTTTCTCCATATAGCGCACCCAATTCAATGCCGTGATTAATATCATCCATACCGGCTTGAATTTGCGTATTAATCATGCCTTTTAAGCGCCGCACATCGCCTTGCGGATAATTATCGGCTAATAAATGCTGTTGCTTGAAGCTATTGAGCATCAACTCGCTAACGCTGATGCCTTGTTTTTGGGCGGTTTGGATAATGATGGTTTCAATATGGGCGGGTAATTCTAAAGTAAGCATGGCGGCTCCTCGTTTTATGGACATGGCAAAGATAATTTTCATATCATTTCTTCTGTGAAGAAAGATATGGATACGCAACTATTTTGCAAAAAAATGCAGCAATTCCCCTGTAAAACTTAAAGACTATATGCTAAATCGGTAAAGCGCAAGATGCGGCTGCTTATGCTTAAGCCATCTCTTTCGGCGCAGGCATACGGCTGATGCGCAGGGCGTTCAGTACCACCAATAAAGAACTTGCCGACATGCCCAAAGCGGCAATCCACGGCGTGAGATAGCCGCAAATTGCCAGCGGCACAACCAAGGCATTATAAACACTCGCCCAAAACAGATTTTGCCGCATGATGCGCCGCGCGCGCTGCGCCAGCTCGAACAAATAAGGCAAGAGCTCCGGCCCGCCTTGCAGCAGCACAATATCCGCCTGCGTTTGCGAGAGCGGATTGGCTTTGCCCACCGCCACCGATACCGCCGCCGCCGCCATCACCGGCGCATCGTTAATGCCGTCGCCAATCATCAAAGCCTCTGCATCCAGACTCTGCAAATAATGCAATTTGTCTTGGGGCAGCATTTGGGCATGATAGTCGGCAATACCGCATATTTCGGCGATACGGCGCACATTTTCGCTTTTGTCGCCACTGGCAATATGCAGTTGATAGCCGCTTAATTTTGCCATGATATGGGCTAAATCGGCGCGCGGCGGATCGGCAAAAACAAATTGCGCCTGCAAACCTTGAGCATTCGCCAGATAAACCGCCACGCCTGTATCCGCTTGCAGGTTCGGCAGAGACAAATGCGAAAAGACTTGCCGTATCAATGCCGCATTGCCCACCGCCCATGTCTGCCCTTGGTAATCGCCGCATACGCCTTGCGAGGGCATTTGCTGCACATTATTCAGCGGCAAGGCGACAGCAGGGCTATGTCGGCTCATTGCCCAAGCAATCGGATGCGGGCTGTGCATTTGCAGGGATTTGACGATTTGCCACAGAAAATCCGCCTCTTGTTCATCGGCAAAATGCGCATCCATCAAGCGGAAATCGCCTTCGCTCAATGTGCCGGTTTTGTCAAAAAGGATATGCCGTACTGTCGGCAGACGGTCGAGCGTATCGCTTTGTTTAATCAATACACCGTGGGCATGGGCATGGTTCATGGCGGCGGTTAGGGCTGCCGGCGTAGCCAGCGATAAGGCGCAAGGGCAAGTCGCCACCAAAATCGCCAGTGCGATTTCAAATGCGCGTTCGGGCGCGATAAATTGCCACAGCACATAGCCGAGCGCCGCCAAAATTAAGACGGTGAGAATCGTCCAATTGGCAATTTCCTGATTACGCTCGATATGCACACTTTTATGCTGCTCCGCTCTTGCCATCAGGCGGCGGATGCCGGCAAGGGTCGTTTCCTGTCCGGTAGCGCTGACTTGCACGTCCACAGGACTGGCGAGATTATGACTGCCTGCCAAGACGCTATCGCCTACCGCCTTACTAACCGCCGTGCTTTCGCCGCTCAACATCGCTTCGTCAACCCGCGTGCTGCCCTGCACGATAATGCCATCAATCGCTATCGTCTGCGCCGGCAAGACACGAATCACGTCGCCGTTTTGAATCACCGCCAGCGGATAAAGGCGATAACTGCCGTCGGCTTCGCGCCGTTCCACCGCTTCGGGCAGCAGTTTGGCGAAGCGGATATCGTTCAGCCGCGCGCGGCGATGGGTCATAAATTCTAAAAAGCGACCGATAGAGAGAAAGAAAATAAACATGGTCACGGAATCAAAATAGATTTCCCCCTGCCCTATCAGCGTATGGTAAACACTGGCGAAATAAGCGCCGGCAATGGCAAAAGCCACCGGCACGTCCATATTCACGCGCCGCATTTTCAGCGCCGCCAAAGCATTTTTCAAAAACGGCAGCCCTGAATAAAAGAACACCGGCGTGGTACAGAGCAGACTAATCCAGCGCAGAAGCTGCGAATATTGCCGCTCGATGCCGTAATAATCGCCCGTATATAAGCCTGTGGCAAACATCATCACCTGCATCATGCCCAAACCCGCCACAATCAAACGCAGCAAATGCTGGTTGCGCAGGCGGTTTTGGCGGCGCTCGGTTTCTTCGGGGCTGAATAGATTCGGCACATAGCCCAATGAGGCAATGGCAGCAAGAATGTGCGAGAGTTTGACGTCTTCGCCATAGCGAATTTCCGCCCGCGCCGTACTGACATTCACGAAGACTTCTTCCAAGCCCAATTGTTCTTTCAACACGCTGCGAATCAGCCAAGCACAGGCGCCGCAATGAATGCCTTCGATATACAGATGAATTTCCGACTGCCCGTCTTGCTGATGCACATACTGTCTGGCAATTTCGGCAATATCGTAAGCCTGCCACTTGGCATCATTTTGGACTTGCGGACGCGGTGCGGCATTCTCGCGCACGGCATAATAACGGCTTAAATCGCAGCTGCTAATTAGCTCCGCTACCCCCAAGCAGGCATGGCAGCAAAATGCGCGTTCTTCTCCCTCAATCGTGGCGCGAACCGCCGTGCCGACCGGAATCGCTGCTTGGCAATGGTAGCAATGTTCGTTCATTTAATTGGCGTCAAGGGAAATCGGCAATTTCTGCCCGTTGACTTGTCCATGCGCTTCGCCGCTGATGCGCCATGTCAGAGCCTTGTCGGAGACTTGCACATACCAGCGCTGCATTTGCAAATGCTGCAAAATGGCGGGGTTGAGCGGATATTGACCTGCCGCATTGCGCGCGATTTCATAAGATTGGTCTTTGGCATCCAGCGTAGGATGTTCCAATTTCAACAGTAATACCGGCTCTTCACTGCCCTGCAAGGTCAAAATGCCTTGCGCGATTTCCGCCTGAATGCGCTGCGATTTGGCGGAAGCCGCCAATTGCCGCGGTGCCAAACCGTCTTTGTAATAACCCTGCATTACGGCGGATTCATCGCTTTTAATTGCTAGGACCAATGTCGCAATCGAACCCGCCACCGAAAACAGCGGCAGGAAAATCATCAGGATTAAAATATAGTTTTTATACCAAGGCAGCGGCGGCTTTTTCGCCGCCTGTATCGGGCTTATTTCACTCATCGTTTCAATTTTCCGGTAAAGACCGCTTCTTTGGCATGCACATTATCAGGCGCATCCTCAGGTGCCACAGTAAACTCAAATTTCGTCATCAATTTGCCGTTTAAAGAGGCTTGCGGCACATTCAAACTAACCACCATTTGGTGCACTTCGCTCGGCGCAATGCTAAATACCGCATTATTCTCGATTTCCGCATCGGGCAAACCGCGCGTGCCAATCATAAAGCGCCGCTCTTGCTCGCTCTTATTCAAGACCTGAATGGTGTAGGCATTTTGAATTTTACCACCGCGGATTTCGCGCGACAGCATATTGCGGTCGGCAATCACATCGATTTCCACATCGCTCTTGGTAATAATCATAAAAATAAACAGCACGAAGGCCAGGCTCAGCACTAGACCGTAACCCAAGGTTTTGGGACGTACAAAACGGGTCTTTTTGCCTTCCAAGGCATTGGTGGAGGTATAGCGGATTAGACCGCGCGGCGCATTGATTTGATCCATCATATTGTCGCAGGCATCGATACAGGCGGCGCAAGCAATACATTCCAATTGCAAGCCTTCGCGAATATCAATTCCTGTGGGGCAGACCTGCACGCACATGGTGCAATCGACGCAGAAACCGAGATGCTCGGGATTGTCGCGATCGGCTTTTTTCAAACGCCGGCGCGGCTCGCCGCGATTTTCATCATAGGCGATAATCAGAGTATCGCGGTCAAACATCGCGCCCTGAAAACGCGCATAAGGGCACATATATTTGCAGAATTGCTCGCGCACAATGCCGGCTTGCAGCCAAGTAAAGCCGCCGTAAAAGGCAATCCAAAAATAATGTGCCGGCGCTGCTTTAAGGGTAAAGAAATCCACGACTAATTCACGAATCGGCGTGAAATAGCCTACAAAGCCAATGCCTGTGCAAATAACCACCACGAGCCAAGAAAGATATTTACTGCCGCGTTTAAGCCATTTTTCCTTGCTCGTCCAAGGTTGGCGTGCTAATTTCAATTGCTCGGAACGGTTGCCTTCAAATTTCTGCTCCAGCCACATAAAGACTTCATTATAAACCGTGTGCGGACAGGCATAGCCGCACCAGACGCGCCCCAATAAAGAGGTGGCAAAAAATAAAATCAGCGCCAAGCCTAATAAGACAAAAGCCAATAAAATAAAATCTTGCGGCCAGATATTCAGTCCGAATACAAAAAAACGCCGCTCGCTCAAATCAAATAAAATCGCCTGCCGTCCATTCCATTGGAATAAAGGCAGAATGTGAAAAATGCCGAGTAAGACTAATAAGGATGTGATGCGCAGATTTTGAAAGCGTCCGCGCACAGGACGCGGTCTTATCTTGACGTGTTTTTCGTAAAGCGTTTGACTTGCCATGTTTACCTCATGATTTAACAAGCGGCGAAATTGATGTTATATAGAATAAACGCGCTGCGTTTTATGCCGCTTATGAAAAAAGCCCGACACAATGTCGGGCTTGTGCCTATAAATCATCTAGGCATCTTACTCTTTATTGCTTAATGAGTAAACGTAAGCAGCAACTACTTTAATGCGGCCTTCGTTTAACCATTCCTGCCAAGCCGGCATCACATTATTCACAGGCTTAACAATTTGCGCCTTAATATCTTCGATATTGCCGTCCACGCTGTAAAGCCAAATATCATCGGCTAAGTTCGGCCCGCCAAGCAAAGTGTTTCCTGTGCCGTCAGCACCATGACAGGCAATACAGGTTTGATCGTATAAGGTTTTACCTTCTGCCGCCAAAGTCGCATCAACGTCTTGATGACCGCCTAATTGACGAACGTAATGCGCCACCGCATCTAATTTATGCTCGTCATCCGGCTGCGGATTATTCACATCAATCAATGCGCCGCCTGCCGGCATACCTTGTCCGGGAATTGTGTTGCGGCCATGGGTAATGGTGGCAATCAAAGCCGCCTCGTCGCCGCCCCAAATCCAATCGCCGTCGGTTAAATCAGGATAGCCCAATGCAGCACCTTTGGCATTTTGTCCGTGGCAAACCGCACAGTTATTTAAGAAAATCCGCTGACCGGAAGCTACCGCCGCCGGCATTTTAGCCAGCTCTTCTATGCTTTTCTCCGCATATACTCTGAAATAGGTTTCCGAGCGTGAGTCATCTTCGGCTTTTTCCTGCTCATATTGTCCGACTTGCGACCAACCTAAAAAGCCTTGGAATTTATCGCCGAATGCGCCCGGATAAGCTAACAAATATACTGCGCCAAAAAGAATCATGGCGTAGAATAATACTACAATCCAACGCGGCGAAGGGTTATTCACCTCTCTTAAATCGCCGTCCCAAGTGTGGTCAATAATCTCACCGTCAGGCACATCTTCCGGTGATAGGCGCGTTGTCCAATATACAAAAACGGCATAACCCACGATATGTATAATCGTTACGATGCCAATAAAGAGCGCAACTGTCATGATTTTGTCCTCTTGTCTGATGTCGGATGCCGCGGCGTAATGAGTTCTGAATCATCATCTTTGAGCGCCAGTTTTTCGGCATCCTGATAGGGTTTTTTATTATCCGAAGTAGGCAGCATCGTCAGCAGGCAAATACCGATAAATGCCGTAAACACCACCACAGTAATAAAACTCCACATGTCCATAATTAACGTTTTTCCTTAAAGGCACGTCCCAATCCCTGCAAATAAGCCACCATCGCATCAAGCTCGGTTTTGCCTTGCAAAGACTCCACTACCCAGGCATCAATCTGCTCATTGGTCAACAAGGTATTGCCTGTTGCACCGCCGGCTTGCTCAGGGAAGTTTTGCGCCGTATAAGGTTCGCCCAATTTGATTTTGGTTTTAATGCTTTTTTGCGTTAAATCCACATTTGCCTCGGTATCTGCCAACCAAGGGAAGGAAGGCATATTCGATTGCGGCACGCGGCTGCGGGGATCAATCAAATGCAGCATATGCCATTCATCCGAATATTTGCCGCCCACACGCGCCAAATCAGGACCTGTACGTTTTGAGCCCCATTGGAACGGGCGGTCATAAGCGGATTCTTCCGCCAAAGAATAATGCCCGTAACGCTCGGTCTCCCAACGGAAGGGACGAATCATTTGCGAATGACAGTTATAGCAGCCTTCGCGTACATAGATGTTAAAACCCGCCAAACGCAGAGGATCGTAAGGTTTAACAAAAGTATTCTCGGCATCGGGACGTACCGATTTATCGTTAAGCAAAGGAACGATATGTACCAGTCCGCCCCAAATGACCGTTAAGGTAGAGAGTACGCCGAGCAATACGATGCTTTTTTCAACTTTCT
This sequence comes from Suttonella sp., assembly GCF_056855035.1. Taxonomy (NCBI): domain Bacteria; kingdom Pseudomonadati; phylum Pseudomonadota; class Gammaproteobacteria; order Cardiobacteriales; family Cardiobacteriaceae; genus Suttonella; species Suttonella sp. Next base: position 26,812 of record NZ_JBXGGR010000003.1, on the reverse strand, counting down.
CATGACTGAATTTCATTTTTTATTCTCCTTGTCGGCTTATGCTGTTTGCGGATTAGCCGTTTGCGCGCTGCGCTTGGCTTCGTCTTTGCGCGGCAAGGTCATCAAGCAGTTATAAGCCATTAAGCACATGCCTGCGAGGAATACCACACCGCCGATTAGGCGTACAAGCCAATAGATATACTTCTTATCTACGATTTCAAGGAATGAGTAGGTTAAGGTGCCATCCGGGAAAGTTTCGCGCCACAGCAAACCCTCCATGATGCCCGCCACCCACATAGACGTGGTGTAAAGCAAGATACCAATCGTTGCCAACCAGAAGTGAACGAAAATAAGCTTGGTCGAATACATCTCGGTTTTACCATACAAACGCGGCAGCATATGGTATAGAGAGCCCATGGTAATCATCGCCACCCAACCCAAAGCACCGGAATGCACGTGAGCAACCGTCCATTCGGTATAGTGTGATAAGGCATTAACCGTTTTCACTGCCATCATCGGTCCTTCGAAAGTACTCATGCCGTAGAAAGACAGTGCTAAGAACAGGAAGCGGATAATAGGGTCGGTAATCAATTTATCCCAAGCACCTGACAGCGTCATCATGCCGTTAATCATACCGCCCCATGAAGGCACCCACAGAATTACTGAAAACACCATACCCAATGATTGCGTCCAATCAGGCAAAGCGGTGTAGTGCAAATGGTGCGGACCTGCCCACATATAAATGGAAATCAGCGACCAGAAGTGCATGATGGAAAGACGGTAAGAGAAAATCGGGCGACCGGCTTGCTTAGGAACAAAATAATACATCATGCCTAAGAAAGCTGCGGTTAAGAAGAAACCTACCGCATTATGACCGTACCACCATTGTGCCATGGCATCGACCGCGCCGGAATAGACCGGATAAGAATAAATCCAATCGATTGGCAGAGCTAAGTTATTGAAAATATGCAAAACGGCGACCGCGATAATAAAGGCGGCATAGAACCACAAGCCTACATAGATATGCTTTTCTTTGCGCTGACCGATAGTAACAAAGAATACTGCTGCATAAGCCACCCATACGATGGTCAGCAGAATATCCAAAGTCCATGGCAATTCGGCATATTCTTTACCTTGAGAGTAGCCCAAAATATAGCTTAATACGGCTAAGACCAAGACTAATTGGAAGCCCCAGAAAGTGAAAGCAGCCAATTTGTCGGAGCATAGACGCACGCCGCAAGTACGCTGCACAATGTAATAAGAGGTGGCAAACAGGGCATTGCCGCCGAAAGCAAAAATTACGCCGCTGGTATGTACGGGACGCAAGCGTCCAAAATGTAACCAAGGAATATTTTCAAGAAAATGTGGATTATAAAGCTGATAAGCGATGATTACCCCGACGAGCATTCCCACCACTCCGAAAAGGATAGAAGCCCAAGTAAATTGCTTAACGACTTTGTAGTTGTAGGTTGTATCTACGGTCATGTCGCGCCTCATTTTGTAAAGTTAATGTCCAATGCAGCAGTGATGCTGCGTACTTGTCTAGATAACTAGCCAACTTCTAATTGGAAATGCCCGAGCTTTCCCAATTAAATAAGTATCGGCATCATAGCATGACTAAAAATTCATAACAATACATTCATTAATGTAGGTGTTATTTTTTAACCTTAAAAATCAATCGACTAACAGAACTCTTTTAGTTCTATTTGAAATCTCTCTCTTTTTACTAAAGAAATTTTTATAAGCAAGACTTAGTTAATAAAAAAGCGGCTGTCGCCGCTTTGGTTGCTTATGCTTAAAAATAGCGCAGCCACAAATAGATATGCGCTAATAAAACGGTAGCCAACATTAAGCCGAATCCGTATTTGACATATTGCAGCATACCGATAGGTTGCTTGGCTTTTTCTGCAAAAGCGGCGACGGTCAAATTTGCGCTGGCGCCGATCAATGTACCGTTACCGCCTAAACAAGCACCCAATGCCAATGCCCACCACACCGGTTGGAAGGTTTCTTGCGCAATATTCGCCCCTGCGGATTCCAGTAGAGGAATCATGGTTGCGACAAAGGGGATATTGTCTAAAATCGAGGATAAAACGGCAGAAACCCATAAAACGGCAAAAGCCATTTTCTCTACGTCGCCGTTAGTTGCCGCTATCAATTTGTCGCCCAAAATCGCCAACAAACCGCTGTGCTCAACCGCGCCCACAATGATAAACAAGCCCATAAAGAAGAAAATCGTTACCCATTCCACTTCGGAAAAAACATGATGAATGCTTTCGCCCTGCTTTTCCGCAGGCTGCTTACCGTAAGCCAGCAGCATCAGCAATGCTGCGCCAGACAAAGCCACCGTGCCCGGCTCGATATGCAAAGGATGCCCTACAATAAAGCCCAGCAAGACCAATGCAAACACCACTGCCGATTTTTTCAGCAAAGCCGCATCGTGAATCGCCTCTTTCTCATTAAAACGCATAATTTTCGCGCGAGCGCGCAAAGTAGCGGATAGGTGCTTGCGATAGAACAACCAAAAATAACCGCACAAAATCAATAGAATAATACTCACAATTGGCGCCATATGCACCAAGAAATCGCTAAAGCTCAAATTAACGGAGGAACCGATGATGATATTAGGCGGATCGCCGATTAAAGTCGCCGTGCCGCCCACATTCGCCGCAATAATCGTGGCGAATAAATAAGGGAAAGCGCGCACGCGCAATTGCTCGGTAATCAGCAAAGTTACTGGCGTGATAAGCAGCACCGTAGTAACGTTATCCAGCAGCGCTGAAAACACCGCCGTAATCACCACAATCATCAGCAAAATCCCCATCGGATCGGCGCGCACCATCTTCGCCGCCTTAATCGCCACATATTGAAACACGCCTGTTTTCGCCGTAATGCTGACCAACATCATCATGCCGATTAAAAGCCACAGCGTATTGAAATCCACCGCGTCAATCGCCTGCTGCTGATTGAGCAAACCGCAGTAAATCATCAAACAAGCGCCTAAAATAGCAATCACGGAGCGATTCAATTTCTCCGTAATCAATACGATATAGACTATCACCAAAATAATGCCCGACAACCACATCGGATTTATGCCAAAAATGGCAGCATGCTCATGCATGGCTTACTCCTCATCCCGCAAAGTCGCATAAATAGAATCCAGCACACCCTTGACCGTAATCACGCCTAAAAACTGACGGCTATCAGGCGCCAGCACCACCACATGATAATGATAGTGATACAGCAGATTCAAAGCCTCCATAATAGAGGTCTGCGGCGTGCAAGTCGGCACATCGTCTTCAAAAATATAATCCGTAATCAAAGAATCGCCGATTTCTTGCAAACGCTCCCCCAACTCATCCAGCGTGGTTTGCATAAACATCAAATCAAAAGGATTTTTCCCCTCTTTAATGCTCACGCTGCTGGGCAGCAAGAGCTTAATCAACGTCATGCTGGAAAAAGTGCCGACAAAATCGCCGGCATCGTCCACCACGGGCAAAAACCGCGTACCCACCTGTCGAATAATCGGAAATACTTCTTTAATCGTCATTTTAGGATGTAAAATTCTCGGCTCAGCAATCATGATGCTGCTACAGTTTGCGCTCATCTCAACCTCTCTTTTGATGAAAATCGCGCAAAATATAGCCGCCTTTGCAATCGGCAGCAAATTTATTTTTTAATACAAGTTAACAATATAATAATAAAAGTTTTTCATAAGATATGACTTAGATAAAAGCCAATAGCAAAGGCGCGAATGCGCCGCCGATATATACCAATAGCCACAGGGGAATGCTATCGCTAAGACGCCGCAATAAAGCAAAATAACCCCAGACATAGACAAAAACGACAAGAGCGAGCAAAGCGATATGCAGCCAAGGCATCTGATTGAATAAGAGATTCCACAGCACACTGAAAACGCTATAAGCGGCTGCCGATTGCCATGCTTTGCCGGTATTCGCCGCTTCTTGGATTTTGGCAAAAGCTAATAAGATCAAGACTTCTATCATCGCCGCTCCTCGTTTTTGGGAATTGAATATAATCCGCCCCTAACATAAGCAAAAAGGAACGGCTATGCAATTATTTATCCTGATTCGCGGGCATCAGGGCTCGGGCAAATCGACTTTCGCCGCGCAGAAGATAGCGGAATTTCAGCAACAGTATCCGCAGGCGGAGATTGTGCATATTGAAAATGATCTGCTGATGACGGATGCGCAGGGGGTGTATCATTGGTCGCCAGAGGCGGTGAAAGCAGCGCAGGCAAGGGGCGAGAGGATGATGCGCAGGGCTTGCGAGCATGCACGCACCAATCCGCAACAGGCGATGCTTATCATCAATTCCAACACCAATCAGACTGCCGGCACTTGTCGGATATGGCTGGAACAGGCAAAAAAATACGGCTTAAGCTGCGAAACCTATTGTCTGAGTAATTTTTTCTCAAATCGGCATGCGGTAGAAGACGAAGATGTGATTGCCGCCTATTTGCGGATTCGCCGACAGCGGCTCAGCGGCGAAATTGTCGTGCCTGCTGTGCGCGGTATGAGCGCGGAATTACGCGATTTAATGCGGCAGATGCAGGCAATCGGCGAGCATGATTTGCCTTTTGACGAGGCAAGGCAGACTTATGTCAGCGAGCAATATTTGCGCCTAGGACGGCTAAATTTTGTCAGCAAAACGTCTTCGCAATATCCTGATTTGCGGCTGCTGAAATATTCGCATCGGGTCAAGCGTTTTAATGCCGCCTTATTGGAAATGCGCGGTTTGGTACTGGATAAATACAATCACATTATCGTGCGCCCTTTTAAAAAGATCTTCAATTACAGCGAAAGACTGGCGGAAAACAGCCGCTTTCCCCTAACAATCGAGGATTCACACTGCATTGACGCCGTCGTTAAAGTCGATGGTTTTTTAGGCTGCTGCACTTTTGTCAATTTGCCGCCCGAACACCCTAGTTATGCGGCAAATTTCAATCGGCAAGTGCTGTATTCCACCGCCAACTCATTGGACGACTCTTATGCGCAAATGACGAAAAAGCATTGTCAGGCCTATGAAGCTCTATTCCGCAACTATCCTAACCATACCTTTTTATTTGAGATTAACGATGCCGCAGACCCACATACCATTCAAGAAGCCTCAGGCGAGACTTTAATCGGCGCGGTAGAGGTCACCGACGGCAAAATGTTCAACCAAGACCGCTTAGACGAAATCGGCGAAACCTACGCTATCCGCCGCCCTGCCCGTTTGCGCAATATCTGTTTCGGCGAACTCAAGGAATTATTGAAAACCGTACGGCATGAGGGCTTTATGGTCTTTGACGCGCACAGCCAAGCCTTGCTGTTTCAGCTCAAATCGCCCCACTACCTCATTTCAACATTCTTCAGCTACAACAAGAAATACAGGCTCGAAGACAGATTAAACAAACACCGCCTCGGCGAAGCATTTTATCCTTTGATTGAACACATTCAGGCGCAGCAAGAACAGTTCAATCAACTAAACGAAGCGGAAAAAATCGCTTGCATACGAAGTTTTTTACAAGAACCGCATTTTCTTTACCGCTAAGCGGCACAGCGCGAAAATGCCGCCGAATTAAGCGCTTTTATTGTCGCCGCCAGCTAAACAACGTATTATCGGCGACTTTGCTTATTTTGGAGGAATCATGGCTTATTGGTATCAAAAATCGCTCTTGGATTTGACCGATCACAGCGCGGAAGCAGTGCGCGAATTGCTCGAGCTGAGCGCGCAATTGAAAAGCGAAAAAAAAGCAGGAAGGGAAAAACGCCGTCTGCAAGGCAAAAACGTCGCCTTAATTTTTGAAAAAACCAGCACGCGCACCCGCTGCGCCTTTGAAGTCGCCTGCGCAGATCAAGGCGCTTTCAGCACCTTTTTATCCCCCGAACATTCCCAATTGGGCGCCAAAGAAAGCATTGCCGACACCGCACGCGTATTAGGCAGAATGTATGATGCGATTGAATACCGAGGCTTTGCCCAAGAAACCGTGCAAGCCTTGGCAAAATTCGCCGCCGTACCGGTGTATAACGGACTAACCGACCTCGCCCACCCCACGCAAATGCTGGCGGATTTGCTGACCATGCAGGAACACAGCGACAAGCCGCTGCAAGACATTGCCTTTGCCTATATGGGCGATGCGCGTTTTAACATGGGCAATTCCTTATTGCTCGCCGGTGCATTGATGGGCATGGACGTGCGGATTGCCGCGCCTAAAGCCTATCAGCCAAACGCGGAAATTTTGCATAAAGCACAGCAACTTGCCGAGAACAGCGGCGCAAAAATCCTCATCACGGAAGACATACAAGCGGCAGCGGCCGGCGCGGATTTTATCCATACCGATATTTGGGTATCAATGGGCGAAGACAAAAGCGTCTGGGACGAACGGATTCCTGCCCTAATGCCTTACCGCATCACGCCCGAAATCATGAAAACCGCCGGTGAGCATGCAAAATTCATGCACTGCCTGCCCGCTTACCATGACCGCAAAACCCCGACCGGCGAAGCCTTTTATCAGCGGCAAAAATTAGTCGGCATCGAAGTCGCGCATAATGTCTTTGAAAGCGCCGCTTCTATCGTCTTCGATCAGGCAGAAAACCGCATACACACCATTAAAGCCTTATTAGTCGCCACCTTATGCGAGCATTATCAGGCGTGAACGTCGATGCCTTGATTATCGGTGGTGGTGCGGCAGGCACTTATTGCGCCATTCATGCCGCCGCACGCGGTCTGCGCGTTGCGATACTGGAAAAAAATCCCGATATCGGCGCTAAAATCCGCGTTTCGGGCGGCGGACGCTGCAATATGACCAATCGCGACATCGCCCCGCATGCCTATCTCTCTCATAATCCCAATTTTTGCCGCTCCGCCTTGGCGCGGCACAGCCAATGGGATTTTCTCGCTTGGTGCGAAGCGGCGGGATTAAGCTATGAAGAGAAAACCCTCGGACAACTCTTCTGCCGGCAAAAAAGCCGAGGACTGATTGCCGCCCTGCAAGAGGCTTTAGATGCGGCACAAATTCCTGTTTACACCGATACTTGTGTAGACAGCATCAGGCGCGATGGACAAGACTTTTGCCTGCATACCTCGCAAGGTGTATTCCGCGCCCCGCAAATCGTACTTGCCTGTGGCGGACCAAGTTTCGCCAAATTAGGTGCCAGCGACCACGCTCTCGGTTTTGCCAAAAGCCTCGGCATTGCCAATTTTCCCTTCCGCCCTGCCCTTGTTCCTTTTACGCTGACAGAAGCCATGCCGCAATTAGCTGGCTTATCCTGCCGTGTCAGCCTGCGCACCGCACAATCGCCTACCTTTACCGAGCAACTGCTCTTTACTCATCGCGGACTCTCCGGTCCTGCCATTTTGCAAGTCTCGAGCTATTGGCAGAAAGGCGAAACCCTTCATCTGAATTTCCTACCCGATTGTCCCGCCGATGCTTTGGAGCAAGCCAAAGCGCAACATTCGCCGCAATCACTGACGCAATGGCTCAAACAGCATTTGCCCAATGCTTTGGCACAACACCTCGCCGCGCCTTATCCGCAGCGCCCGATTGCCGAACTTGCCGACAAACAGATTCAAGCCATCAGCCAAGCTTTGCAGGATTACCGCCTGATTCCCAGCGGCACGGAAGGTATGAAAAAAGCCGAAGTCAGCACCGGCGGTATTGATACGCGCGCCCTCGATCCGCGCACAATGGCGGTCAAATCGCAGCCGGGCATGTTTGTTATCGGCGAAGCCTTAGATGTAACCGGTTGGCTGGGCGGCTATAATTTTCAATGGGCATGGTCTTCCGCTTGGTGCTGCGCCCAAGCCCTAAACAAACATTTGTGAGCATTTGATAATATTTATCTCATTAGACAGTAAACATTCATCAGTAATTAATCGCTATAATCACGGCTCATTCACAAAAAAGCAAAGGAGCCTTTAAATGGCAGAAGATCGTGTAGAAGTTCTCGAAAAACAATTAGCCGAGATGAAAAAAGAATTTGCCTATACGCAAAAAGAGCTGAAATCATTTTTAGATAAAGCCTTAAGCGAAGCAGAGAACGTTTATGAAGACGGACGCGATGAAGCCGCTCATTTCTTTGAAAAAGCACGCCGCAAAGGGCGTAAAGCATGGAATGAAGTACAAAGCGTCGGCGGTGATTGGACGGACGAAATCTCTAGCTGCGTGAAAAAACATCCTTATTCCGTAGCGGCAGTCATCGGCGGTCTTGCTGTTTTCGCCACCATCATTTACCGCTGCGCCGAAGACAATACCTCGCGCGAATGGTATCGCCGCTGGCATTAAGCGCGAAACACCCAAAGAAAAACCCTGCCGAAATGCAGGGTTTTATTTTGATTGATTAAATGCTTATTTAATAAAATCGACATATTCTTGCATGATATCCTTCCAGATATTGAAGGTATTATCAAGATTGCGTTTCTCTACGCCATGCTTTAAGTTTACATCCCAATCCAAAGCCGGATCGCCGTCCGCATCAAGGAAAGCGCGGCCGAAGCGTTTGTTTTGGTTCCAATCATTGACCTTTTCCAAATCTACTTCCGAACTGTTTTCCCAAGCGGCGTCAAAAGTAATGGTCGTACATTTTTTTCCGTTTTCGCAATCATAGAAGATAATTTGATATTTTTGCCCTTCCATACGTCCTTGAATTAAAGGATCACCATGATCGTCATTAGACAATTCCGCGCTGCCAAAACCTTTGGCAATCTCTAAAATCTTATTCGGATCGGTTGCATCTACTGTTTCCGCCATCAGATTAAGGCTCACGGCACTTAAGGCAAGTAAGAGAGCTTTACGCATTTTCATATCCTCTGTTAGTAAAAAGAACGGACATTATAGCAAACCGCCTGCCGCTAACCAAGAAAGCAACTGTGTCTCATCCACAATCGCCACGCCAAGATTTTGGGCTTTATTTAATTTACTGCCCGCTTTTTCTCCCGCCAAGAGATAATCGGTTTTTGCCGACAAACTGCCGCTGATTTTCGCGCCCAGTTTTTCTAAAGCAGCCTTGGCTTCTTCGCGCGTAAAACGCGCTAAAGTACCTGTCATGACGATAGTTTTGCCCGAGACGGGACTATCGCTGACGGCTTCTTGCGCCTCAATGTCCTGCCACATAATGCCTTGAGCCTGCAAATCCTCCATCACGGCAAGATTGGCGTCATCTAAAAAGAAATGGCGGATATATTGCGCCATCACGGGTCCGATACCGTCAATTGCCTGTAATTGGGTTTCATCAGCTTGGATGAGCTCCGGCAGGCGGCGAAAATGCTGCGCCAGCAAATTCGCGCTGACCTGCCCCACTTCGCGAATGCCCAAAGCATAAATGAAACGCGCTAAAGTCGTCTGCTTCGCCGTCTCTAGCGCATTCATCACATTTTGCGCCGATTTTTCCGCCATGCGCGGCAAAGCCGCCCAATCGGCAAGGCTTAATTTGAACAAATCCGCAGGACTATGCACGCTGCCGTTTTCCACCACTTGCTCAATCAGTTTATCGCCCAGTCCCTGAATATCCATTGCTTTGCGCGAGGCAAAATGAATCAGCGCCTGCACGCGCTGCGCCTTGCAATGCAGACCGCCCGAGCAACGCGCCACCGCCTCGCCCTCGGGACGCAGCACTTCCGAACCGCAGACAGGGCAATGCTCGGGCATCGTAAAAGGCAGACTGTCGGCAGGACGCTTTTCTATCACGACCTTGACCACTTCGGGAATCACATCGCCCGCGCGGCGGACAAATACCGTATCGCCCACGCGCACATCTTTGCGCGCCACTTCATCGGCATTATGCAAAGTGGCATTGGTAACGGTTACGCCGCCTACTTCCACCGCCTGCAAACGCGCCACCGGCGTTACCGCGCCCGTACGTCCGACCTGCACGTCAATGCCTTCTACAAGCGTGGTTTTTTCCATCGCCGGGAATTTCCATGCAATCGCCCAGCGCGGCGCACGCGAGCGAAAGCCTAATGCCTGCTGCGCCGCAAAAGCATCCGTTTTAAACACTACGCCGTCGATTTCATAAGGCAATGCCTCGCGTTCGGCGGCCAGCTCGTCCATATATCGGGCAGCAGCGGCAACCCCGCCTGTCAAACTGCGCTGCCAATCGCAGACCGGAAAGCCGAAGCGGCGTAATTGCGCTAAGAATTGCGTATAAGTCTCGGGCAAAGCAAAACCTTGTATTTCGCCGTAACCATAGGCGAAAAATGATAATTTTCTTGTCGCGGTAATCGTAGCATCCAATTGGCGCAGACTGCCTGCGGCGGCATTGCGCGGATTGGCAAAGGTTTTGCCGCCCGAGGCAAGCGCGGCGGCATTTAAGGCAAAAAACGCCGCTTTCGACATATACACTTCGCCGCGCACTTCCAAAACCGCCGGCGGATGTTGCACCTGCAAACGCGCGGGAATATCGGCAATGGTGCGGATATTGGCGCTGACATCCTCGCCTGTTTCGCCGTCGCCGCGCGTGGCGGCTTGCACCAAAACGCCTTGTTCATAGCGCAAATTAATCGCCAAACCGTCAAATTTCGGCTCGGCGGAAAGCGGCAAGCCTTCGCCCAAACGTTCCTGCAAACGGCGGAAAAATGCGGCGAATTCTTCTTGATTAAACACATTATCCAAAGACAGCATCGGCACCTGATGGCGCACCGTCGTAAAACCTGCCGCCGCCTTGCCTGCAACGATTTGCGTAGGCGATTGGCTGTCGGCAGTCAAATCCTGCAATTGCTGCCGAATCTCTTGCTGACGAATCCAATTTTCTATATCGCCGCCTTGCGACTGCAAGCCCGCCAATTCCGCCTGCAAAGCCAAGCGCCGTTCTTCCAGCCATTGCTGCTCTTTTTGCGCCAGCTCGCGCAGCAGGGCATCGTATTGCGCATCGGCAATCTGCGGATTGTCTTCTTCGTAATAATGGCGGTTATGTATTTGAATTTCTTCGCGCAAAGCTGCCACTTCGGCAGCCAAATCTTCTAGCGCTGATGAGCGGCTAACCATTGTTCATAATCTCTTTGGAATTTTTCTGCCGCATGGCGGTAAGTAAGCAAGTCTTTGGCGGTTACTTGACGGCGTTCAAAATCGCACAAACGCCCGCCGCAAAGCTCCGCCATATCCTTGCTAATCGCCAGAAAATTTTCCCAATCTTTTACCGCATCGCCGCAATTGGGCAATTGCAAGACCAGCATCACGCCGTCAATCGGCGCCATATGCTCCAAATCCTGCGCAAAAATCCCCGGGCTATGGATATTGAGCATGCTGAATAAAATATCGCGTCCGTTTTCATTGAGCAATTCATATACGCCGCTGGGCGAACGTTGCAAACCGAAAGTTTTAACCAAAGCGGCAATGTCGTCGCCGCTGAAATGCTGACCGATGCGCGCCATAATGCTGAGCGGCAGATCAATCGTCGGCGCATCGGGCAGACTGTCTGCGGTCAGTAAAGCGGTTTTACCGAAGAAACCGGGATTCAGACGTGATGTTTTTTGCGCTTGTGCGCTAGGCAAAGGGGCTTGTCCTGCGCGCTGCAAAAGCAATTGCTCCAATTGCCGCTGGCGGCGCACATAAATGCGCCGCGCATGATACAAAAGCAAGAGCGCCAAGCCCGTACCCAGCAATCTGACAATCCACAACATCATTTCCTGACTCATTCACTCTCCCCGTTTCCCAAAGCATCTTCCAGCCTGAACATCAAATAATCGTCAATCGCATAACCCTCGCGCTCGGACAAAGCAAAATGACAGACGCTCCGTCCGCAGCGGTGCAAAGTTTGTCTATCGCCGCTTTCCAAATAATGCCATTTCGGCAAGGGCTTATTTTCATGACGCAGGCGGTAGGCGCAAGTCGGCGGCAGCCAACGGAAATCCTCGCGGGCAATCTCCGCCAAATTCAGGCAATCCGGCACTTTCTGCGCACGATTGGGATAATCGCCGCATTGCGCCGCCTCGATATCGAGCAGCGAACAAGCCACACGGGAGAAGTAAACTTCTCCCGTGTCAATATCTTCCATTTTATTCAAACAACACAAGCCGCAACCGTCGCAAAGCGCTTCCCACTCCTGAGCATTCAGCGCATCCAGCGGCTTGTGCCACCAAGGGCCGGTCAAATTAATTCAAGCCTTGAATATACAGACTCACCGCTTCGATTTGGCGCGGCGTCAATTTACGCGCCACATCGCGCATCATCTCATTCGGATCGTTGGCGCGCATTTCATCAGCCGTCAAAGTGCTGTCGCTTGCCTGCTGATCGGCATTCGCCGCATGTTGGAAATGCTGTAACTGCATACGGTTGTATTCGGCTTGCTGACCCGACAAAGCAGGGAAAGCCGCCGGCGGAATACCTGCTCCTGTCGGACCATGGCAAGCCGAACAAGCGGGAATGCCGCGTGCCAAATCGCCGCCGCGATACAATGCCTGACCTTCCGCCAACATTTCTTCCGGCGCATCGCCGCGTCCCTGCGTTGCCGCAGGCGGCAAAGCCAATGAAGCATAATAAGCGGACACGTCTTCCATTTCCTGATCGCTGAGCATCGCCGCCTGCGCGCCCATCACGGCATTGCTGCGTGCGCCGCTTTTAAAATCTTGTAACTGTTTCAGCGTATATTTGGCGCTCTGCCCCGCCAAACTCGGCCAAATAGGATTAGGCGACACGCCGCCCGCACCATGACAGGCCATGCATAAGGTCTCCGCCTTTTCCTTGCCGGCCTCTAGGTTTGCCTCGGCAAATGCCATCATACTGGCGCCTAATGCCAATATTGCAACTGCTGTTTTTTTCATAATTTGCTCCATGATGTTTCAACGCACAGAACGACACACAAAGCGTCGCTCTACGTGTTGCCCTGAATTGAAAAAAGTTATTAAGCCTCTCTCAATTCCATTATCCTACCTGAAGAGAGGTCTTTCAACTAGTAAGAAATTTTGATGAATTGTCTTGCGCGAATTTCCGCTATAATCCGCAGGCTTGTTTTTAAACATTCTACATTATATGCGAAATCCCTATCATCAGGCAAAATTTGCCTTCTCTGCCAATGCCAAAAAGCAGCTGCCCAATGATGCGAGGGCGGAAATCGCCTTTGCCGGCCGCTCCAATGCAGGCAAATCCAGCGCCTTAAACACCCTAACCGACCAGAAAAATCTGGCGCGCGTATCCAAAACCCCCGGCCGCACGCAATTAATCAACTATTTCTCACTGGCACAAACCGGCGATTATTTAGTCGATTTACCCGGCTACGGCTATGCAAAAGTGCCAGACGAAATCCGCAGCCATTGGGAGCGTTTGCTGGGCGATTATTTGCTCACGCGCGAAACTCTGCGCGGCATAATTTTGCTGATGGACAGCCGCCATCCGATGAAAGACTTAGACATCCGCCTGCTGGAATGCTGCGCCGAACGCCAATTGCCGGCGCATATTCTGCTGACCAAAATCGACAAACTGAGCAACAGCCAAGCCGCGCAGCAATTACAGGCGGTGAAAAGCGAAATCGTGAACTGGAACGCGCCTTTTAGCGTGCAAACCTTCTCTAGCCTTAAAAAACAAGGTTTGCCGCAGCTGATTACACAACTCAACCAATGGTTTGACTATGATTGCTGAACTGACCGGAAACCTTTCCCTATGGATACTGCTTGCGCTGTTCGCCGTCGGCGCCTTAGCCGGCTTTGTGGACACCTTAGCCGGCGGCGGCGGTATGCTGACCGTGCCCGCTCTGCTGATTTCCGGGCTTCCGCCTGATGCGGCACTTTCGACCAACAAACTGCAAAGCAGTTTCGGCACCTGCTACGCCGCTTGGTATTTTATCCGCCGCGGACATCTGAATTTCCGCAAACTCCTGCCCGGCATCGTCGCCTGCGCAATCGGCTCGGCATTAGGCAGCACCGTGGTGCAAATTCTGCCCAAAGATTGGCTGAACAATGTGATTCCCGTCTTATTGATTGTTGTTGCCGCTATTTTTATTTTCATGCCGGCACTGGGCAAAGTCGAACAGGAAGCCCGCCTGCCCATGAGTGCCTTTTTAATCGGCGCACTGGCACCGATTGGCTTTTATGACGGTTTTCTAGGCCCCGGCACCGGCAGCTTTATCCTGCTCTCCTTAATCGCTTTGCGGGGCTACACCCTGCAACACGCCACCATTGAAGCCAAACTGTATAACGGCACCACCAATCTTGTCGCCCTCTTCATTTTCATGCTGGGCGGCAAAATCATATGGCTTGTCGGCTTTGCCATGGCGGCAGGACAACTTATCGGCGCGCGCATTGCCTCGGGCATGATTTTAAGCAAAGGCAACAAACTTATCCGCCCCATGGTGATAACTATGTCCGTTCTTATGAGCTTGTATTTAATCGGTAAAAATTGGTTCCACCTTTATTGAAAAGCAAATTTAGGCGTAGTTATTCCTGTATACTAAAAAAACATTGCGCCGTCATTCGTAATATGACGGCGCAATGTTTATCCTAAATCGTCGAAGAAGTAGACATTTACACAAAGCGACAAGCCGACAATTATCGTATAGTTTCCTCAGATTAAAGCGTATCCTTTTAATCTGAAGAGACTATAGTTTTCTATTCTTCGACGATAAGCTCAAATCATTCCATCGCAGCCAAGGTATTGACCAGCCATTGCCAAAATTGCGCCACGCTTTCAATATGCACGCGTTCATCAGGAGAATGCGGCATTTCAATCGTCGGGCCGAAGGATGCCATTTGCCAATGCGGATAATGCTGCGCCAATAAGCCGCATTCCAGTCCTGCATGAATGACGGTAATCAGCGGCATTTTGCCTAAGAGTTTTTCGCCTTCGCGCGAGAGTACATCACTAATTGCCGAGCTGGGCGCGGGTTGCCAGCCGGGATAGGCACCGCTTAATACCGCGCTGCCGCCCGCCAAGCGGAAGAGATCCGCCATGCGCTCCGCCAAATCGTCACGCGCCGCATCGTCTAAAGAACGCAGCAGGCAATGCACCTGCAATTGCGTATGTTCGCAGCTGATTTTGGCAAGATTGGTCGAGGTTTCCACCAAGCCCGCCACCGCCATACTCATGCGATCCACGCCGTTCGGGCATAAATACAGGGTACGCAGCAGGTTTTCCTGTATTGCCGCCGTCCAGACCTGCGCCGGCTGTGCAGCAGGACTGAGTTCGATGCACACTGTTTGTTCATCCTCCGCCAAAGCACGTTTAATGACAGGAATAAGCACATCAATCTGCGCCTGCAATTGCGCTTGCGAGAGAGCAGAAGCAAAGAATGCTTGCGCTTCGCGCGGAATAGCGTTGCGCAAACTGCCGCCGCCCACTTCGGCAATCTGAATGTTGTCTGAAAGTTTACGCAGCAGGCGCAATAAAATTTTAATCGCATTGCCGCGCTGCTTGTGGATGTCGATGCCGGAATGTCCGCCTTTCAAACCGCGCACTTGCAATTGGAATCCCGCCTGCGTATTGGGAGCAAATGCCAGCGGCAGACTAAAGCTACCATCCACGCCGCCTGCACAGCCAATGCAGATTTCGCCCAATTCTTCGCTGTCCAAATTCAGCAGATAATCGCCTTGCAGCCAGCCGCCCTGCAAACCTTTGGCGCCGTCCATGCCGGTTTCTTCAGTCGCGGTAAAGAGAGCTTCAATCGGTCCGTGATCGAGAGAATTATCCGCCAATATCGCCAAGGCTGCCGCCGCGCCGATGCCGTTGTCCGCGCCTAAGGTGGTACCGCGCGCCTTGACCCATTCGCCGTCAATATAAGCTTGAATCGGATCACGGCTGAAATCATGGGCGCTGTCTTGGTTTTTCTGCGCCACCATATCCAAATGGCTTTGCAAAATCAAGCCTTTAACCTGTTCTTTGCCGGCGCTTGCCGCTTTGCGTACCAAGACATTGCCGGCGGCATCACGCTCCGCCCACAAGCCCAATCGCGCGGCTTCCGCCAATACGAAATCCTGCACTGCCGTTTCTTGATGCGAAGGGCGCGGAATCTGGGTCAATTGATAAAAATAGTGCCACAATCCTGCGGGTTTTAAGTCTTGAATGCTCATCATCTGCTCCTTGTCTTAACGAAAACGGCTTTTTAAAGGCGCGCTGGCTTGGGCGCGTCCCCATTGTCCGAAAATATGACCTTTTAGGCGCTCGATAAAGGATTCGTTCGCCTCATAGCTAATCTGCCAAATCTGGTGGCTATCGATATGTTCCAGCAAATAATCGTCGCTGACCTGCACGCGGTCAATCAAGCCTTTTGCCAATGCCTGACTGCCGTACCATGTCTCGCCGGTAGCAATCGCTTCCACGTCCAATTGCGGGCGCATGGCGGCAATATGATTTTTAAATAATTCATGCGTTTCTGCTAATTCTTTTTTGAATTGTGCGCGGTCTTCATCGGTATTTTTGCCAAAGACAGTCAAACTGCGCTTATGCTCGCCGGCGGTGTGCTGCTCATATTGAATATGGTTGCGGCTCAGCAATTCATGGAAATTCGGCACCGCCCCAATCACGCCCACCGAACCAATAACGGCAAAAGGCGCGGCGATAATTTCCGTGCCCACGCAAGCCATCATATAGCCGCCGCTTGCCGCGATTTTATCCACCGCCACCACCAGCGGCAATTCCTTAGCGCGCAAACGCGCCAATTCCGAAGCCGCCAGACCGTAACTATGCACAAAACCGCCGCCGCTTTCCAAGCGCAGCAAGACTTTATCTGTCTTTTCCGCCACTTGCAAAATGGTAGAAATATGCTCGCGCAAATCCGCCACCGCAGAGGCTTCCACATCGCCGTCAAAATCCAACACAAACAAACGCGGCTTTTCCACCTCATCTTGGGCTTTTTCCGCTTTTTTCAGCGCTTTTTCGCGCGCTTTCCATGCCTTTTTATCCAGCATCTGCGCATACAGCTGCTCGCGCCAATTGATGAACGTATCGTTAAGAGAAGTGATTTTGAGCTTATTCTCCTCATCATCGTCATCGCCGCCTTTCAGCGCCACTACCGCCGCCACTAACACAATCAGCAATACCACCGCCGTCAATCCCTTAGCGAAAAACAAGGCATAAGCCTGCCAAAATTCCATCATCATCGATTCTCCTGTTGCATCAATATAAAGCAAGAGCCAAAAAACAAGACATGCAGCAAGACAAAAACTGCCGTCTGCACATGAAAAATTCCCTGCGTAAACAAAGCCGCATGCGAAAAAGGCGAGAGCCAGCGCACAATATCAGCCGCCAGCGCCGGCTCGTAAATCAATAAAGGCGACAGCCACAGCAATAAAAGCAGCACCGCAGCCGCCAAAGCAGTGGTTACGCTATGGCGCAGGCGCAGACTTAAAAGCCATACCAGCGCCAAAACATAGAGACTCAAGAAAATTTGCGCCGCCGCCATGCCGTAAAGCAAGCCCTTATCCCAATCGGTCTTCAGCCCTAAAAAGCCGACCGACAACCAAAAAGGCAGGCTTAGCAACATTACATTCAACCATAAAATCAGCGCCTTGCGCCACAAAACAGCAGCAGCGGCGAAAGGCAGGGTCTGCCATTCATATTCCTGCGCCAAAGCGCGTGCGCCGAAAAATACCGTCCACAGCAACATCGCATTGAGCAAAAGCTGATTCACCGGCAGCAGCAGCATCTGCGTTGCGCCGCGACGATTTTCGAATTGCGCCAATTGCAAAGCCAAAGATTGATATTGTTGATAAGCCGAGAGAAAAAACAAAGCCAAAGCCAGCCACAAGCCTAATCGCAGCCATAAAGCGGCAAGACTGGATTGCAAATGCCATTCCTTACGCCATAAAGGACTCATGACGCCCTCCCCTGTTCCGCCTCAAGCGCCTCCGGCACAAACAATGCCTCTCTTTGTGCCTGCAAAGCCGCAGCCGGAAAATGAAAGCCCATGCGCAGCAAACCCGTTTGCCGGCTTAATTGCTGCATTTTTTCCGCCCGCGCCTGCGTATCTGTAAAAAAATAACCGCTGCAAGAGCCTAAGAGCTGCTGAGCATCAAGACAGCTTTGCGCCTGCTCGGCAGTTTCCCACTCGCACCATAGCCAGCATTCCTCTTTCGCCAGCAAAGGCAATGCCAGACAATAACCCTGCTGCAAGGCATAAACCCTGTCTGACAATGCCACGACTTCTTCCAAATCATGATGCACCAGCAATACGCCGGCAGACTGCACCACCTGCCGCAAGATGGTGCGCAGCGCCAATTTCTGCCCCATATCCAAGCCATTGCCCGGCTCGTCAAGGCACAATAAATCGGGCTGCCCCGCCAAAGCGCCGGCTAAGGCAACGCGCTGACGAAAGCCGTGCGAGAGATGTTTGCAGGGTGTTGTTAAAACGCTTTCCAAGCCGCAGGCGGCAACCGCCGCCAATGCCGCCGCCTTGGCATCTGCCACCGCTTGGCAATCGGCACTGCAATGAATAAAGGTTTCGACCGTCCAATCGGGATATAAAGCAGGTTTATCGCCCAGCCATACGATGCGCGGCATCGGCTGCGCATATTGGCGCTGCCCTGCTTGCGGTTTCTGCAAATTCGCCGCAATCGATAACAGCGTGCTTTTGCCTGCGCCGTTTTCCCCAATCAATGCCACGATTTCACCGCGCGCGACCTGCAAATCCGCGTTTTTCAATACGGTTTTATTGCCATGGCGGTGCTGAATGCGGTGTAGTTGCAGTAGGATTTCGCTCATAGAATGACAATCACTCGACTAAAAAGAGTACCTTAACTTCAAAATGAGACTTAAAGATGCGCATTTTGTCAGAAAAAGCGCGGAATAACCGCATTTTAAGGTTAAAAGACTATAAAAAAACCCGCTTAAAAGCGGGTTTTCCTCAAGAAGCAAAACCTTATTTGATTTTTGCTTCTTTATAAATGCAATGTTTACGCGCTACTGGATCAAATTTTTTGATTTCCATTTTTTCCGGCATATTGCGTTTATTTTTAGTGGTAGTGTAGAAATGACCTGTACCTTCTGAAGATACGAGGCGGATTTTCTCACGAACATTTTTTTTAGCCATGATTAACGTCCTTACACTTTCTCGCCGCGAGCGCGGATTTCTGTTAATACTGCATCAATACCGCGCTTATCAATAATGCGCATACCGTTGGCAGAGACTTTCAGTTTGACGAAACGGTTTTCGCTCTCCACCCAAAAACGGTGTTCTTGGATATTCGGAAGAAAACGGCGTTTCGCTTTGTTGTTTGCGTGTGAAACCGTGTTCCCGACTAAGGGACGTTTACCGGTTACCTGACAAATGCGTGACATGCCGTACCTCTGTATAAAGTCAATTAAAACTAATGGTGGCCAAGGGCGGAATCGAACCACCGACACGCGGATTTTCAATCCGCTGCTCTACCGACTGAGCTACTTGGCCGTTTAAGAAGGCGCGCATTAAACCGTATTTTGCCGATGCCGTCAAGCGCTTTTTAAAAATTTTTGCATCTTTGCAGCTAAAGTCTATTGCGGACGATATTCCTGCGGGCTGACGTTTTCATCGCCGAATAAAAAAGCCTCCATTTTTTCGCGCAAAAAGGCTTTGGTTTCCGGCTCGAAAGAAGAGAGGCGGTATTCGTTAATCAGCATGGTTTGCTGCTTGAGCCATAATTCCCAAGCCTCTTTCGATATGTGCTGAAATACGCGTTCGCCGATCTCACCCGGAATGGGTTTGCGCGGCAATTGCTCTGCTTCGCGTTGTAATTTTTGGCAAAAGATGGTCGCCATATAGCCTCTCCGTATCTAAGATTTCTCTATAGTCGAAGAATTGAAAAAGTATTACGGTGTTGGCTCAACTTGCCGTACGCTCTTGTACTGTCTGCGGCTCGCCGCCTTGTACTACTTTCCACTTCTCCGACTATACTATGCGGCGCGTATGATAGCGTAAACGGCGCGGTTTTGCTTGTGCGGCATGCTACACTGGCGCAAATTTTTCTCAAGAGGCAGAGATGGCTTTATTGATCGGTATTGAGGGTAGGCAGTTGCAGGCGGCGGATGAGGCGCGCTTGCGCCATCCTCAGACAGCAGGCGTGATTTTATTTACGCGCAATTTTGAAGATTTGGCGCAGCTGTGCGCCTTAACCGCCGCCATTCGCGCTATCCGCGCGGATCTGTTGATTGCGGTGGATCATGAGGGCGGACGCGTGCAGCGTTTTCGTTATGAATTTACGCACCTCCCCGAAGCCGCCGCTTTCGGACGCTATTTTGATCATGCGCCGCAGGGCGCCTGCGAATGGGTGCAGGCGGCAGGAGCAATTATGGGGTATGAATTGCGCCGCGCAGATATTGATTTCAGTTTCGCACCGGTGCTGGATTTGCAAGATGCGCAGTCCGATGTCATCGGCAACCGCGCCTTTCATGCCGAGCCTGCGGCGGTAGCGCTATTGTCTTGCGCTTTGCGCCGCGGTTTGCGGCAGATGGGCATGGCGGCAGTGGGCAAACATTATCCCGGTCATGGACGCGTGCAAGGCGATTCGCATCTGATGCTGCCCTGCGATAGGCGCGATTATGCGCTGCGCGAGGCGGATCGTTTTCCCTTTTACGCCAATATCCAAGACGGCATCGAGGCGATTATGAGCGCGCATATTATGCTGCCTGAAGACGACAAACCGGCGGGATTTTCCGCCCTCTGCCTGCAATCTTTGCGCGATATGGGCTTTGAAGGCGCGATTATCAGCGACGATTTGGACATGGCAGGCGCGAAATTTTTCGCCAATCCTGCCGAACGCGTGCAGGCGGCATTAGATGCCGGCGCGGATGCGGCGATGATTTGCAATACTTTTGCCGATATGGACAGCGCGCTGGCGCAAGCACTGCGTCTGCCGCAGCCCGAACGCAGCAAAGCACGCTTGCAGGCTCTACGCGCCCGAGCCCTGCCCACAGAGCGACTGGCACAAGATTATGCCGCCGCGGAAGAAATTTACCGCCGTCATCACGCACACACCCTAGCTATGGCATAATACGCTCTCTTTTTTAGGACCATCTTATGGCTGATAAACTTGTCGTCATTATTTTAAACAGCTCTTTGGAATCGAGTGCGGAATTGGTTGAGCCGATTTACCATGCCACTGTTGCCGCCTCGATGGATTACCGCGTAGAAGTGATTTTGGCCGGTCGCGCCGGCGAACTCGCCATGCGCGGCGCGGCGAATAAAATCCCCTCGCAGCGCAAACCCGATGAAACCATTTACGATTTAATCAAAGAAGCCTATCAAAACGGCGTAGTATTTAAAGTAAGCAAATTTGTCACCCAAGTTTGGAATGAAAAAGATTTGATTGCCGAAGTGAGCGAAACCGTAAGCAGCGGTTACATCATCGGCGAAATCATGAGCCCCAATGTCCGCACCCTGACCTATTAAACCTATGTTTCAACACACAGAACAACAAATAAAGCCCCGCTCTAGATGTTGCCTGAACAGGAAGAGATTACGCCTCCCCCACACATCATCCTTTATAAAAGATAAAGATTTCAAATAGTAAGGAATTTTTGATGAAAAATTTAACCAATAAAGAATTAGAAAACATCCTTCGCCACAGCGAATGCCTGATTAGCGCCGGCGAAATCAATGCCGCTTACGACCGCCTTGCGGCGCAACTCAATCTGCATTATGCAGGCTTGAACCCGATTGTCATGGTCGTGATGAACGGCGGACTGATTCCCGCGGGACAATTGCTCACGCGCCTGAGCTTTTATCATCGCATGGACTATCTGCACGCCACGCGCTACCGCGATAATGTCGGCGGCAAAGAACTGATTTGGAAAATGCGCCCCAGCGTCAATGTGAAAGACGAACACGTTCTACTCATCGACGATATTTTCGACGAAGGCATTACCCTGAAAGCCGTCTATGACGAACTCAAAGCGCAGCAGCCCGAAACCCTTTCCACCTGTACATTGATTAACAAAATTCACGACCGAAAAGTGCCTGATTTCCAAATTGATTTTGTCGGCACAGACGTTGCCGACCGCTACATTTTCGGCTGCGGCATGGATTATCACGGCTATCTGCGCCACCTGCCGGGCATTTACGCCCTGAAAGAAAATGCGCAGCTCTAAAGCCCTGTGGCTAATCCCGCTATGTCTGACAGGCTGCCTTGCCCAAGGCAGCTATCACAATCAAAACACCGTGCATTTCTCCCATAGCGGCAACAGCATCAGCGAAACCAGCTCGGGAAGCTACAGCCACATGGGTTTGCCGCCGGTCTCGGGCAGCCTTGCCGTACAAGGTTCGCAAGGCGCCGTTCTCATACACAGCCCCGCGCCGCCACCAGTATATGTTTACGACTACCCCCGAGATACCCGCCGCGTTTACAGCGATGGCAACACCACCATCAGCCGCGGCACCATCTACCCCGGCGACTGCAGACAAAACATCCGTCGGCACGGACGGATTTACAGCCGCCGCATTCCCTGCCCATACTAGGAGGTATCATGCAGAAAATCAGCCTATTACTCCTTAGCACCCTGCTTGCCGCTTGCAGCAGCACCATCGGGCAAGAGCGCGATTATCATGTGGAACATTATTTGGACGCCAGCACAGATAACAGCATCGCGCAATGGCGCAAAGCGCGGCAAATCGGGCGCGACGCGCTGGTTGCCATTTATCCCGACGGGCATTTTGAAATTGTGGAAGCCGTAACCCGCACGCGCTATATTTCTCCCAGCATGAACCCCTATGTGAATGATTTTGTGCAATGTTATCTGAATATGCGCGGCATTTATAAAGCCACGCCCGTTATCTTGCAAGCCCCCTGCGATCGCGATCCGGAACGCTGGCGGCATCGCGGTTTTCACGGCACGAACAGCGGATTCGGATTCGGCGGCTATCACGGCGTTAGCGTCGGCATTGGCGGCGGACACCGCAATATGGGTATCGGTATCGGCTTAGGTCTTTAAACTAAAGCAAGACGACAAAGCGCAAGCCGTACAGAGCATACGGCAAGGCAATGCCGTATCATTGTGATTGTAAGCGACTACAAATACATACAGCCATTGCGCATTCATCGCAATGGCTGTATGGCATCAGATTTCAAAAACGTTTTTATTCGCCTTCGGATTTATTGGATTTCAAGAGATTAAATAACATAAACAGCAGCAATACGCCGGCAAATGCCAATTTGCCCCAAACGCGCTCCCACATGCTCAATTTAGATTTGCCGTCATCCCAAGAAGTATCGGCATTCAGCAACCGGCTTAATTCCAACAAGGTTTCTTTGCCCACATCGCTGTAGGTATTCTCATCGATATAGCCGCAATAGCGTTCATCCCAGTTCCACACAGGGATAAACATAATGCTCAGCTGCTTATAGCAATAGCCGATATCCACGTATCTGCCTTGCACCTTCAGCTCTTCGATATCCGGCAAATCCGCTATACGCTTGATATGATCGCCATAGCCGAAAAATGCTGGTTTGGCGGCATAAGCAGGCATGACTGCCAGACTTAATCCGAATGCTAAAAGATATTTTTTCATTTTCTATCCTTTTGTTAATGAATCTGACATTATACAAGGATTATTCTCATTTCATACATCAAAAAAATACTAAAAATACTGCTTATTTTTTACTTTCTTGACACATATCAAGGCAAATGATTGCTGCGTAAGCGATTATAATGCCTTTCATTTTAATAAGAGGAGCTGACTATGAAACATTATCTGAACAAATTCTTATGCCTTGCCGCTTTCGCCGCAGTAAGCGCGATTGCCGCCCCGACTTATGAATACGCGCTGCTCGATCAGACAGGCAAGACCGTCACGCAAAAAGATTTCCCCGATCAATATCAACTGATTGCCTTTGGATTTACCCATTGTCCGGACGTTTGCCCCACCACTTTGTTTGATTTCAAACAAGTGCTGGCAAATATGCAGCAACCCGAACGCCTGCAAGCTATTTTCATCACTATCGACCCGCATCGGGACACGCCCGAAACGCTTGCCAAATACACCGGCTATTTTGACAAACGCATTCTCGCCTTAGGCGGTGAGCGGGCGGCAATTGACCAAACCGTTGAGAATTTCAATGCCACTTACGGCTATCAAATTGACGGCAAAAAAGTGGAATACGACAATCTGCCCAGCGACAAACCTTATGTCGTCTTCCATTCCACGTTGATTTATCTCTTGGATAAAGAGGGCGAATTATTAGATGTCTTTGATTATCAAAGCGGACACAAGCAATTGCTGGCAGGCATCGAAGCCAGTATCGCCGCTCACGAACAGCAATAGGAGATTGATATGAATAACTTTCTTCGTCTCTGCACGCTGATTCTCACCCTTGCGGCTTGGCAAACACCCGCGCAAGAACAATCCAAAGTCAATTTATACAACCCGACCCGCCATGCCTTTATTGCCGACACGGCAGTGCCCGCAATTGCCGTGGTTGATCTTGCCGAGCAAAAACAGATTGATTTGCTCAATCTGCCCGTGCAGGCAAAAGTCTTCGCCTCCAGCACCGATTCACATTATTTGGCTTTCAGCGACCGCATCGACAGAGCGGTGTACAGCCTGAATTTAAAAACACGCGAAATCAAACGCCATCCCACGCCCAGTACCGCTTACCGCCTGATTTTTATCCCCAACAGCAGCAAAATTTTAGTCGTGCTGTTTAAAAATATCGCGGTCTTAGACTTTGCCAGCGGCGAACTCAATGTGATTGAAAAAGACTTCCAAAGCCTTTACACGCGCTACAACATCGTCTTCAGCGTCTATAGCCGCACCGTGTGGGTAATGCAGGAAAACACGCCGATGATTTACCGCTACCGCCTCGATAAACCGCAGGAAGGCTGGTCGGAAATCACTATGGAAGGCGACAAAGGCTTCGGCATGGGCGCACCCAGTTTTGAAGACAAAGTCATTGCCTTCAACACCTATTATGCCGATGAAGGCTTCATTTACTTCAATGACAGCGGCAAAGTCATCCGTACCGGCAAAATGCACGATTCCCGTCATTTAAATGAAGCCATGGTAGAGCCTTATGTCGATAACGGCACGCGCCACGTCATCTTCGGCGACAAACGCGGCAATTTGAAAATCTATAATTTGGACAAAAGCGACGAACCGACGGAATATCAAATTTCCTTCCCGCCCAACCGCTTCCGCACCGGCTGGCTCGATCAATACCTGATTGTGGCAGGTGACCAGAACCTCGGTATTTATCCTTTTGAAGACATGGACAAAGGCACAGTCATCTCCTTCGGCTATGAAGAAAACGTCAATGACGTTTGGGTCAGCGGTGACAGCAAAACCCTGCTTTTCGGCACGGCGCGCAGCAACAAACTCGGCGTCTTCGATTTGCAACGCCAAGTCCGTCTGCCCGACATTCCCTTAAGCGGCATCGCCGAAGTCGGACGTATCCGCATGAATACCGCCAACACGGTTTGTTATTAACCCTCTACAGCACCGCCAAGCGGTGCTTTTTAATCGCTCATTATCATAAAAGCCGCACAGCCATCTTTCTGTTATGAAGAATAATCTTTACTAACAGGACAATAATCACAAAAACAAATAGACAAGTATTTTTCACAAACTTTTTGTCAAAAAAATTTAACAAAATTGACGCAAGTCAAGGCGCTAAATCGGCAGACTTGTAAAATGAAAGCCCTTAATCAACCCGTAAGGAGAAAATCATGAAAAAGCTATTCTTAGCGATGGCAGTGGCATCATTAAGCACCGGCGTATTAGCAGACACTAAAAGCACGCACACCGGCGGCTTAGAAGGTTATGAAGTCGGCAAACAAGCAGATATCGAAGCTTTAGAAGTTGTTACCCCAAAACTTCTGCCTGCACCGCTCGTTCAAGAGCATAGCTTGGAAGCACCGGCAAAACCGCGTTTGGTCAAATACACCATGACCATTCAAGAAAAAGAAATCGAAGTCGAGCCGGGCGTATTTATGTGGGCATTTACCTTCGACGGTCATGTACCCGGTCCGATGATGGTCGTTCATGAAGGCGATTACGTTGAATTGACTTTAAAAAATGCCGCTGATAACAAATTAGTGCATAACATTGACTTCCACTCTTCAACCGGCGCTTTGGGCGGCGGCGAATTAACCAACGTAGCCCCCGGTCAAGAAGTCGTATTGCGTTGGAAAGCCATTAAACCGGGCGTATTCATTTACCACTGCGCACCGGGCGGCGCGATGATTCCTTGGCACGTCGTGCATGGCATGAACGGCGCGATTACCGTCCTGCCTAAAGAAGGCTTAAAAGACAAAGACGGCAATCCTCTGAAATACGACCGCGCTTACTACATCGGCGAACAGGATTACTACATTCCTAAGAACGAAAAAGGCGAATTCATGCGCTTTGACAATGCCGCCGCTTCTTATGCGGACGACAAACGCGCCATGGATACCTTAATTCCCAGCCATATTGTCTTCGGCGAAACCAAAGGACAATTGCTCGGCGACAATGCCATGACTTCAAAAGTCGGCGAAACCGTCATGCTTTACCACTCGCAAGCTAACCGCCAAAGCTATCCGCACTTAATCGGCGGACACGGCGAATACGTCTGGGAACGCGGTAATTTGGCAGACGCACCGGCGCAAGATTTGGAAACTTGGGTCATTGCAGCAGGTTCGGCAGGCGCAGCCATGTACACCTTCAAACAACCCGGCACCTACGTTTACCTCAGCCACAACCTGATCGAAGCTCTGAACTTCGGCGCGATTTCGCAAATCCGCGTGGACGGCAAATGGGATAACGACCTGATGGAACAAGTCGTTCCGCCAAGCCCAATCAAAAACTAAGCCTTGATTGTGCTGATAGCCCGCCTAGCGCGGGCTATTTTTTCTGTAGCTGAAATAATATAGTCAACAAACAATTGAAACCTTAGTTTATTCATGTGATTAAGCCGATACACAAAAGCCATATGTTGTGCTGTATGAATTAACTATATAAAG